>ONFH01000009.1 GCA_900317015.1 uncultured Erysipelotrichaceae bacterium
ACTAATGATGAAATCAGAGATTGGTTCATGTATCATTGCCCGTTTGCTTATGACTGCTACTCAGGTTATGACGTATTTGAAAAGTCAGGTGCGTATGCCCTATTAAAAAATAGAGTGCCATTAACAGAAAAGCAGTTCCATGAGATTTCAAGCATGCTTGCAGAATTTGATCTTGATTGTGAATGGTCACCAGCGCTTCTTCATTATAAAGACTATGAAGAGCTTGTAGATGATTATCTCGATGAAGTTGAACGTATGCCTTTAGAACTCTCTGATCTTAAAGGATTAGCACAGGTCTACATTGTTATGGAAGCGATCAAAAATGAGCCACTGCTTAAAAAATGTCAGAACTTAGTAGATGGCAAGAAGGTAAGGGACGTTCTTGTAGATGCTTTGGGACATGCGGATGGTTATGGTGTTGCACGAAGATTCCATATCCCTTATGAGAAGGCTATGGCAGAAGCCATCAGTAGTCACTGGGATGAATACTTCTATCGAGGTGAGGAATTCTATGTGAATCATCCCGAAGCTCTTGAGTACATCATTCCGATGGTCAGAGAAGAGATGGAAGTTCATCATAACTATGTACCATTCATGTTGATTGCTGATGGCTTACATGATCGTTTAGACTTCTGTAAAGATCTTGTCCAGGAAGCATTAGAGTCAGGTGATGATGGTGCTGTCAATGAAGCCCGCTGGGTCTTATCGAACTGGCAGGATATTCGTGAAGGAAAACATATTTTCGTGAGACTTGGCTTTGATTATTAGTGAAAGAGGTCTATGGTTAAGACCTCTTCACTATGTCACTGCTTGCATACTGAGAGTATATCTAAAATAAGTCATCAGAAATCCAAACAGAGATGCTTTTTATAACAAATAAAGCAAATCAAATTTGTACGACTAAATCAGTATAAATACAAATACAATAGGATTTGGATTAATATATTTGATATAAATTTTATTCAAAATGTAGTAAAAAATGATAATCCTAAAATATTTTCTGAATATATACAGTTTCAGTCAAAAAATTCGGCTCATGTAACTTTCGCGTGACTTCTCTAGTCTGTTTGCATTACTAGTTGCTTCGGCAATAATCGTTCTTGTTAGTCTTCATCTCTTAAAGAAACGAGCTTAATAAGTGAAAGCCATGGGAGAAAAAAATGCTCCCATGGCTTTTAAGCGTTTAACAAAGATTGTGTTTGAACATAATTATAGAGTTCTTCACCATTGTGAAAACGCGCAATGAGGAAGTCTTTTAAGTTCTCATAATTTATGCGTAATTGATATTTCTTCGCAAACTGAAAAAAGTGTTCACAGTTCTGAATCAGTGTTTGAATCGGCTGATCCTTATTTGTTAATGTAGAAAGAATATAATCTTGAAATAATGATTCAATTAAATAGGACACATCTTTATTTGATAGATCCACTTGATCATCTCCTTTCACAAGTAATCATAGAGCACAAATGTCAAATACTCGTGGGACAAATTTATTTCACAATGGGAAAAAATAAAAGCCTTTCTAAGTTTCTTTGCTAAGATTATATGCGAGGAGGACATAGAGATGACAAATTACATTGATTTACACATGCATACAAATTATTCAGATGATGGGAGTTATACACCATCACAGATCGTTGAAATGTGCCATGAAGCAAAAGTTAAGATCATGGCTATTGCGGATCATAATACCGTAAAAGGTGTTGAAGAAGGAATGAATAAGGCAAAAAACTAGGCATGTCTTATATCCCAGCCATTGAAATTGACTGTACCTATAAGAATACAATTAATCTTCATGTATTAGGATATGGGATTGATTATACAAATCCTGCATTTAATGCTTTAGGTGAAAACATCTATAAACAGGAAAGATCTTTAGCAATTGAAAAGCTAAAGAAGACAAATGAACTCTTTCATGTTCATCTCACTGAAGAACAATTATTAAAGATCATGCCTAATGGTGTCTTTACTGGCGAAGCTTTTGGTGAAGCATTATTAAATGATCCAGCTTATCATGATGCAGAATTCTTAAAACCTTATCGTGAAGGCGGAGCACGCAGCAATAATCCTTATGTTAATTTCTATTGGGATTTCTATTCACAGGGGAAACCAATCTATGTTGAAGTTAAATATCCTACATTAGAAGAGACGATCAAGCTGATCAAAGAGAATGGTGGGATTCCAGTCTTAGCTCATCCAGGCAATAATTTAAAAGGTCAGTTTGAAGTCTTCGATGACATGGTCAAATTAGGCATTGAAGGAGTAGAAGCTTTCTCAAGCTATCATACAAAAGAAACATGTGAATATTTCTATAATAAAGCAAAGGAATATGATCTTCTCTATACTTGTGGCAGTGATTTCCATGGGAAGACAAAACCATCGATCTTCTTAGGTGAGAATAACTGCTTTATTGATCCTTCTGAAATTGAAGAAAAATTAAAAGCTTATCATCTTATTTAATCATAGTGGCCCATCTTTTTTAGGATGGGCTTTTCTTATGCAACTATTTTTAACAATGATCCACCTTTTTTGTTAGCCATTGTTGGTAGAGACGGAGGCAACTGAATGTTACGATATTCATACAAATCATACCTATGGAGGTCATAACATGAGTCTACTAACAGTCAAACATTTAAACAAAAGCTATCCGACATTTAGGCTAAATGATGTGTCATTTACATTAGAAGCAGGAAGAATCATAGGCTTTGTTGGACGTAATGGGGCAGGAAAAACAACGACGATCAAATCTTTGCTTAATTTTATTCATCCTGACTCTGGTGAGATCATATACTTTGGCAATTCACTTTATGATCATGAAGCAGAGGTGAAAGGACGTATTGGTTATTCTGGAAACATGAGCTGGTATCCACGAAAGAAGCTGAAGGAAATCGTACAGATCACGAAACAGTTTTATAAAAACTATGATGAAGAGGCTTATCAAAAATATCTAAAAATGTTCCATCTTGATGAAAATAAAACACCATTAGAGTTATCAGATGGGATGAAGGTGAAGTTCAATTTACTATTAGCCCTCTCTCATCATGCGGAAATTTTGATCTTAGATGAACCAACGAGTGGTCTTGACCCATTCTCTCGTGATGAGTTGTTAAAAGTATTGAAGGCCCTTCGTCAAGAAGGTGTGGCCATTCTATTTTCTACTCATATTATTTCTGATGTTGAGAAGTGTGCTGACGATCTTCTCTATATTTCAAAAGGAAAAATCATCGTCAATCTACCTTTAAATGCGTTTTATAAAGACTATGTAAGAGATCAGGAAACTCTTGAAGAGACGCTTTTAAGATTGGAGGAACGTTTATGAGGAAACTTTTAATGAAAGAGATGACCTTAAGTGCTTCTCTTCTCTCTTATCTATTTATTGGCTTTAGCCTGATGTTCTTTATTCCTGGCTATCCGATTTTATGTGGAGCTTTCTTTGTTACATTAGGGCTATTTCAAAGCTTTCAAAATATCAGAGAAACAAATGATATCGTCTTTTCCGTTTTGCTTCCTATTGCAAAAAAGGATGTCGTTAAAGGAAAGTATCTATTTGTCTGTCTGATTGAATTATCCAGTTTGCTTGTCATGTTTATCATTACGCTTTTCCGTATGACAATATTGAAGGATGTACCGGTCTATTTACAGAATACTTTAATGAATGCCAATTTCTTTGCCTTAGGGGGAGCATTCCTAATCTTTGGCTTATTCAATTGGATCTTTGTTGGTGGCTTCTTTAAGACCGCTTATAAGATAGGAAAGCCCTTTGTACATTTTATGATTATGACCGCATTGCTTATTATCTTATTTGAAACACTTCATCATATTCCATCATTAGCCGCTCTCAATGCTTTTGGTTTTGATCATTTTGCTTTACAATTAAGCTTGTTAAGTATTGGAATCATGATGTATTGTCTGATGACGTTATTGTCTGATCGTCAGGCCTGCAATACATTTGAAAAGATCGATTTGTGAGGAAATTATATGTTAAAAGAGAACTTGATCTTATTAAGAAATATGCATGGCCTTTCACAGGAGAAGATTGCTGGAGAAATAGGAATCTCTCGTCAGGCTTATGCCAAATGGGAGAGTGGGGCAAGTCTCCCAGATATTGAGAAATGTAAGCGTCTGGCGGATTATTATTGCATCAGCATCGATAGTCTTCTTAAAACAGAAAACCAGGAGTCTATTGGTATGATTCCACCTTCGCCTAAAGGTAAGAATATTTGGGGCAGTGTCATTATGAATGAAAGAGGGCAGATCGTCATTCCTAAGGCGGCCAGAGAAAAGTTCGGTTTAGAAAAGGGGACACGACTCATCGTTTTAAGTGATGAGGAAGGGATTGCCTTAATTCCTGCGGAAACATTTGAAGCAAATATGAAGAAAGCGATGACTTATGCCTCAATGGTGAAAGAGGAATAATCATTTTACTTGGAATAATCAACGTATTATGAGGTAGAAATTGTATCAAATAAAGTTCTATTGAAATCAGGAAAGATCGTCCATTTATTGATTGACGAACTAAGAAATACGGTGTTATAATGCTTCTCGTGAGGAAATAGAAGTATTCGTTAGAGACAACTCATATTTGTGAGTAATGATGAACTTTTGCAGACCAGGTCAGTAGCCTGGTTTTTCGTTTATAAGGAGAGAGTTAGGATATGCTACTGTTTGTATTAAATAGTGTACTCTTAGGGATTGGATTAGCGATGGATGCCTTTTCGGTATCGCTGGCAAACGGCTTAAAAGAGCCCCATATGAAGAAAAGTAAAATGGCTAAAGTCGCCGGCGCTTTTGGCGTGTTCCAGACGGGCATGCCCCTGATTGGCTGGTTATGTGTCCATACGATCGTTACCGTTTTTAAATCCTTTGAGAAAGCTGTTCCTTGGATTGCTTTGATCTTATTATGTTATATTGGTGGCAGTATGCTTATTGAAGGCATTAAAGGTGGCGAAGAAGTTGAAGACTATTGCTTAACACCTAAGACACTATTTATGCAGTCTGTTGCGACTAGTATCGATGCTTTATCCGTTGGTTTTACCATTGCCAATTATGCCATCTCACTGGCTTTACTTAGTACGTTGATCATTGGTGGTGTCACCTTTGTCATCTGTTTAGGCGGTCTCTCAATTGGGAAAGTCTTTGGGACGAAGTTATCTAGCAAGGCTTCGATCCTTGGTGGCGTGATCTTGATTTTGATCGGTATTGAAATTTTTGTATCTAACGTTTTATAAGAGCATTCAATTGCTCTTTTTTGTTTTAAAAGAAAATATTTATTTAAAATTATGAAATATGCTAAATAAACATAGTAAAAGATATGAAACTATGTTAAAATTCTCCTCATAGAGGGAGAATATTCATGGAAAATTTAGTATCTAATTTAATTATTTATAGAAATTCTAATGTTGGCGGAATTCTCGATGAATTGACAGCCATCTTTGCTAAATATCATAGTGGCGATTATGATTCAAATAAGCTTCGTGGAGAGATCTTAGATGTGATCCATGACTTATTACAGCTAGCTACGAAATATGGCTTTAATGATAATTTATGGCATAACTATCTTGCTTATATCATCGCAATGACAGAAACACCATTCACATTAGTATGTGAAAAAGTTGGCGTTACTGAAGGAACTGTCAATGTCTTTGCGAAAAATGACTTTCATATCTTCAAGCAGCTCTTTAATTATGATTTCTCACCTATTGAGAAAGACTTACATTTAAATTGCTTTAGCTTGATCCAGAATTATCAGTCTGTTTCTAAAGCAGAACGTATCTTTAATAAGAGCGTTTCTGAAAAAGTTCAGAAGTTGTCAAAACAGATTGAAAATGCCAAAGATGATGATGAACTTTATCAAGTCATTACAACATTCTATAAAGATTATGGCGTTGGTAAATATGGCTTAAATAAAGCATTTAGATTAAGTGATTCCTTAGATGAAGAATTCTTAATTCCAATTACCAATACATCAAATGTTATGCTTGATGATCTGATCGGCTATGAGGAACAAAAGAAAGAATTAACAGCGAATACAGAAGCCTTCGTCGCTCGTCGTAAAGCGAACAATGTCTTATTATATGGTGATGCTGGCACTGGTAAATCCACATCTATTAAGGCCATCTTAAATCAGTATTATCCACAAGGCTTACGTATTATTGAAGTCTATAAACATCAGTTCAAGTACTTATCAAAGATCATCAGTGAGATCAAGAACCGTAACTATCGTTTTATCATCTATATGGATGACTTGTCATTCGAAGAATTCGAAACAGATTACAAGTATTTAAAAGCCATTATCGAAGGTGGTCTTGAACCTAGACCAGAAAACGTTCTGATCTATGCAACAAGTAACCGTAGACATCTCATTCGTGAAACATGGTCTGATCGTGATGGAAATGGTGAAGATATCCATCGTAATGATACGATTCAGGAAAAATTATCATTATCTGCTCGCTTTGGTGTCACGATTGGTTACTACAAGCCAACGAAGAAAGAATATATGGAAATCGTTACAGAACTGGCAAAACGCTATCCTGAGATCACTTTATCTGAGGCTGAGATCACACGTCAGGCCAATATCTGGATGGTCAATCATGGCGGTGCTTCTGGCCGTAGTGCCCAGCAGTTCGTCGATTACCTCTCTGGCCTCGTTAAATAATTCCTACTTAGCATCCTACTTGGGTGCTATTTCTATATATCTTTTTGTGATAAAAATCACATGACTTTTCCTTCCTTTTTTGGTCATTGACCCTTATTCCCCTCTTCCTTCAATTTGCTTCGGAAAATCATAAGATTTCACCTTCATTTTGACCCCATTTGATTTCTCAGAATTTTTGCTCCTCCTTCGGAATTTCAAGTGACAGATTTTAATAGATAAGTTGTTTGAAAATTTATTCACAACTTATTCACATATGACGACACATGTCTATAATTAAAGATAAAATATTCACATATAAATATTAATTATATATAGATTAGAAATATACTAAAAATATTGAGAAGGAGAGAAGAGTCATTGACTTAAAGTCAATGACTGTGTTAGAATGAAGGAGGTGGTACGTATGAGTTTAACAAAGAGGCAACAAGGCGCATTGGTCACGAAACGTAAGATCATCGAAGCTGCTACTGAGCTGATCAGTGAAAATGGTCTGGATGCGATCAATGTCGAAGATATTACAAATAAGGCTGGCGTTTCCAAAGGAACGTTCTATACTTATTTTAAAAAGAAGGAAGAAATTATTGATGTTGTAGGAATTGGTCCGATCGCAAAGATCAATGAAGCATTAGAAACGATGCAAGGTGGCTTACATGAAAAGCTCACCTACTTCATTAAGACTTATTTAAAAAGTGTTGAAGATGAAGGTGTTTATTTAACAAAAGATTACATGGTCAATGAACTCTCTTCGTATAAGAAAGATTCACGATATGCTTATGATGAAGAGTCGATCAAAGCGATCCTATTAGAAGCAATCAAAAACAAAGAACTGAATGAATCATGCCCTGTTGATGATCTAACGAATATGATCATGAGTATGATCTATGGAATCAGTTATGTTTATGTAAAAAAAGATGGACCTTCATTAACATCATTAATAGAAGATACAGTGGTCATGATCGAACATCTGATCAAGGAGGCTTAATATGTTTGGTAAAATGGTTTTAACATGTGGATTAGGTGGATTCATCCTTATCATGGGCTTTATGATCGCCTTTATGAAAAGAATCCAGCTTTTACATAGCTATCATTATAAGTATGTGGAAGAAGAGAAAAAGTCCCTCTTCTGTTTATTAGTGGGACTTGGTGTGATGGTTGCAGGAGCCGGTATCATGCTTATGGGATTACTCAGTATTTCTCTAGGAAAGACGGGAGACTTTATTGGTATGGTCCTGATGTTTGTGGGCATCATCTTTAGTGCTCTAGTGATTGCCTTGATGAATAATGTGAATCAGGTCAAGGAACACGTTAATAATAAGAAGAGACAATAAAAAGGTATGATCTCTAAGAGGTCATACCAAATTTTTTTAATTCTGCTCTAAAACGAGAAAAACGTGAATATTTTTTCTTATACTCTTGCATAAGGGTTTGACGAGCATTCGTGATACCACGTGATTCTTCGACCTCCCCTAAGGCGGCAATCAGGTAGGCACATTGATTATAAGAGTCACGTTGTTGTTTAGAAAGTGTAGATTCTGTAAATTTGCTAATGGTTCTTTCACATTGTTCAAGCCAAAACGCTTCAATCTCTGGAGTGATTGAAATCGTTGTTTTCCATCTCTCAATCAGCATTTTCATAAAATCTGCAGCTTGCATCCTACAGTCATCAATGAAGAATGTCTTTGGGTTTAATTGAAGCGCAGGACACAGATCGTCGATCATGCTCTGATAGCCTTTTTTTAAATAACGAGAATCATTGGCAAGGGCTGTAAGTAAGAATTCAATAACATAGATATGATTAAAGAAGAATGATGGTATGTGCTGACCCGTAAGGTCTCCTCGTAAAAAGTGGAGCATATGACAAGAATCTTCTTTTAATAGAAATCTGTCATCTTCTTTGGCTTCATCGAATAGTAAATGATCAAGATAGCTGATTCCAAGATCGCAATTATAGTCTATAGCTTTGCTGGAAAATCGTCTTTTGATTTTATTTTCGTAGGGCTTTAGATCATCTACATAGTAAAGCATTCTAAAATAATTACAGACTGTAGGCACACTTAGAAAAGCTTCAACTAAGTATTCGTTTTCCTGTATGTTTAAAGCACGTGCATGTTTATAAGTAGCCAAGGCAATTTTTTCTCTGATTTGATAATCCTGAGGAAGTATCCTTAACGCTTCATTTCCAAGATTTAAACATTCCTGATGATCATCACTATGCTCTAAAGCATAAACATAAAGGAAAGGATGAACTTTACCATACTTTGAAGCTAACTCAATCACATCATCTTTAAGTAGTGAAAAGAGATCATTTAAAATACGTTTTATATCTTCACCTGGCTTGTCGCAAAAGGTTTCAATCAGCAGATGAACATTATGGTCTTGATCTTCTTTGAAGACGGAGAAATACTTTGAAAAATAATGATCTAATTCATAAGTAGGCTGTATTTTTATATAGGGTTTTAATAAAGACCCGATTTCATTTTGTTTGCCAGCTTTCAAAATGCATCGTGTGATATCAAAGAGGCACTGTTCAAATTGATCTTGATCACTAGCGTACTTGAGCCAAAAGCTTTCATTGAGTTGACCATCGGCATCGACCATGACATAAAGTGTTGAGAGTCTCTTAACCATTGCTAAGCCAAGGTCATAACATTCTTCAATTACACATTTTTGTAAGAAATGCGCAACTTTCTCTACTACTTTCTTAACTTCATAATCATGGGTCTCAACTTCATTAAAATCATCATCGTATTCATATTCATCAAAATGGTAATGAACGGTGACATAGATTTCTTCATTATCAATTTTTGTAAGATCATCAAGGACGTCATTCATCATCTTGATCAAATCATCTCGTGGATCATTGATTACAAAAGGCACATGACTTAACGTTTTAAGGCCCTTGAGGAAGGCTTCACGCTTTTCATCATCTTCACGTTTGGCTAGATTGAGAATATAGGTATCTTTCTCACTCTCAGACATGGCTTTTAAAGCGTCCTGGATCTGCGCTATATAGTTCTTATAATTCATTGGTTCTCCTTACAAAAAAGACTACCTTTCAGGTAGTCGGATCATTATTATATTTTCTGTTCAAATTCTTTAGCCATCTGACCATAGAAGTCGATGTTTTCCTGAGCACCAGCAATGATATTATCGAAAGCTCTAATCTTATGAACATCAGGCATAAAGTCTCTTGTTACATAATCCTTACGAAGAGCCTCAAACAATTCTAATTCATCTTCTTTTGCTTCAACCTGTGATTTCGCATAGTTGACAACATCTTCCTTAGTAAATTCCTGGCCATCAGAAATCTTGTGGAAAAGCATAGCTTCTTTCTGCAATTTTTTGTTAATGTTTAGATATAATGCATAAGAAATATCTTCTGTACTCTTTCCTTCAGACATGAATAATTCCTCCTTCGCTTGTAATACTATTGTAACCATTTTTTTCATTTTATTAAAGTAAATAAAGAAGATATTCGCAAATTTTTTGAAATTTAACATGAATTTAAGAAGTATGCTCAAAGGAATTGCGGACAATTGATGGTATAATGGCATGGAGGTGGATCAAGTGATTAAAGTAGATTTGATTACGGGCTTTTTAGGAGCCGGTAAAACAACATTTATTAAACATTATGTAAAATATTTATCAGAAAAAGGAAAACATATTGCAATCATAGAAAATGATTATGGTGCCATCAATGTCGATCGTATGATCTTGCAGGATGAGCTTGGTGATCAGGCGGATGTTGAAATGGTCATCGGTGGTGACCAGGATTGTCGTATTCGTCGTTTCAAGACCAAACTCATTTCAATGGCGATGTTAGGTTATGATCGAGTCATCGTTGAACCATCAGGTGTTTACGATGTCGATGAATTCTTCGATATCCTTCATGAAGAACCATTAGATAAGATGTATGAAATTGGTAATGTCATTGCCATTGTCGATGCCAAACTCCCAGAACTTAGTAAAGAGTCTGATTATGTTTTAGCAAGTGAAGTCGCTTATGCCGGCAGTATTGTCTTATCAAGAGTTCAGGAAGCATCAAGTGAAGAGATTCAAAACACGATTGATCATGTTCAGACAGCACTAAAGAAATGTCATTCCAATCGTGAGATCAAAAATGATGTGCTTGCGAAAGACTGGAATCAGCTTGAAGATGAAGACTATGCGAAACTGACACATTCAGAATATGATCTTGGCATCTTTGTCAAAAAGTTCATCAGTGAAAATCATTTCAAATCCCTCTTCTATTATAATAAGGATTATTCTCTTGAAGAGATCAAGACCCAGATCAAGAAGACCTTTGCGGATGAGTCATGTGGTCATGTCATTCGTATTAAAGGCTTTGCTTTAGAAGGGAATCAGTGGAAACAGATCAATGCCACAAGAGAAGAAACACGAATCGAAGATGTCGTAGAAGGACAGAAAGTCATCATTATTATTGGTGAGGATCTTGATCAGAAAGTCTTAGATTCGTATTGGGAGCATCTATGACATTAAGAGAGCTCAATAAAGATTATCGCTTTGAAAAGCAGAAGCTCAGACAGTGGCTGATCGATGAACAGATCATTGATAAAGAAGATGATTCCGATATCTATGATCTAGAAGTTGATGAAGCATTAGAAAAGAAAATACAGGACAATGTCTATGCCATTAAGGATACAGTTGTCAGACGTAAGTTCCAGGGCATCGATGAGTACGTTGCTCCGAAAATGATTCCAATGCCTTTTAGAGTTCTTAATATTTCCAACTTTGTCGTTTTAGATACTGAAACGACTGGTCTTTATAAAGATGATGAAGTTATTGAATTATCAGTGATCGATGAGCTAGGGAGAGAGCTTTATCATTCTCTTTTCAAACCAGAAAAGAAAATGGGTGAGGCGGCTTTACGTGTGACTGGTCTTGATAATCCCATGTTAGAGAATGAACCGCTCTTTAAAGATGAATGGAAAAACATCAAACAGGCCGTTGGAAAAAAGAAGATCCTCGGACATAATATCAGCTATGATTATCGTATTACTTTAGCAACTGCCAAACGTTATGGCATCAATGAAAATGAAGTGAAGTCTTTATTTCATGACTGCATTGATTCCAAAGAGATTGCTAAAAAATACTTACGATCAAGAAGTTATAAGCTCGCTTATTTATGTAAGAAGTTAGGCATTACCGAATCACAGAAACATCGTGCCACTTATGACTGTCTGCAGACCTTGCAGATGTTAAGACGATTAGAACGTAAGCTCTTAAATGAAGGAGCCACCAAAGATACAACTGTTTATGATGAATATGAAGAAGCAAAGGAGGAACGATTCATGGAAGCGACCAAAGAAGCCGTCATTGCCGGCTATAAAGCCAATAAATCCATTGAAGATCTTTCCATCTTCTATGGTTTAAGTTTAGAAGAGACGACAAATCTGATCATTGAAGCATCAAAGAAGCAGGGCTTTGCTTTAAGAGTTGATAAAGATCAGGAAGAAGCCGTACTTTTCATCGTTCGCAGCTACAAGGGTCTTCCTTTTGAAAAGCTTGTCAAAAAAGTCAAAAAATATGCCAATGAACAGGAACTGAAACTGATCATGGCGAAAAACGAGGAGGTCCTTTCATGAGTACGACCGGACAGAGAATTAGAGGGTTAAGAGAATATAATGAAATGTCGATTGAAGACTTATCCGCCCAGACAGGCATCGTCTTTGATCACTTATTAGCTTTAGAAACAGATCAGGAAACACCATCTTTGCAGGATGCGAAAGATCTCTCTTTCTTCTTAGGTGTCGATATTGATTATCTAAGAGGAAGGGAAAAGAAGCGTTATATGGGCTATGCCCATGTCTTAGAGTCACTTGAAGACATATTGATTCCTAAGGATGCCTGGATCGAAACAATGATCGATTCCAATCATGACCTCTACGATTATCATGCGATTCTTTATAACACAGAAGATGAAGAATGCAAAGAACCACTGGGCTCAATTCTTTATATAGATGAGGAAACGAGTGATGGCCTTTATATCGTCGATGATCAGATGATCGCACGTAAAGACCATGATGTTTATTATCATGGAGATCAGACGATCGTTCCTAAAAAAGCATTGCATATTGCCTTTATCACAAAAGATATCAAAGAGATCTATGATGAACTGACAAAACGTTTAAGAGATGGCACACTTGATCTTTAAGGAGAGACTATGATTCAACAGGAAACTTATAATCAGGAGATCAAAGCATTGATGATGCGTGTCTTTGAAGAACAAGTCGATTATACTCAGGAAGGCTACCAGACCTTTTCACAAGTCCTTGATGATGAGGACTATATGAAGCATTATCTCTTCTATACCAAAAGAGAGGATCAATTACTTGGTGTCATCGGTCTTTTAGATGATGTCATTGAATTCTTCTTTGTGGATAGTGCTCATGAAAGACAAGGCATTGGCCGAGAACTTTTTAACTATCTATTAACACAGACAGATGAACATCTGATCGTTCATGCTTCACCGAATGCTTATGGTTTCTATCATGCCTTAGGCTTTGAAGATCGTGATGAAGAAGTGACGATCGATGGTCTGACGACCAAAGAAATGATGTACTTAAGACGCTGCTCATATGTACCAATGAATGATCCCCTTTATATTCATTACCATGATGAAGAATGGTGCGTTCCTTCTCATGATGAACACTATTTATATGAAATGCTGATGCTAGAATGTTTTCAAGCGGGATTATCATGGCGTACGATCTTATCTAAACGAGAAAACTTTAGAAAAGCTTATGAGGGCTTTGATCCTCATAAGGTCGCTTGTTTTGATGAAGAGAAGATCAATGCAATGATGCAGGATGCAGGCATCATTCGCCATCGCCGGAAGATCGAAGGCAGTATTATTAATACGCGGATCTTCCTTGCAATTGAAGAAGAGTGGGGCAGTTTTGATCATTACATCTGGTCCTTTACAAATGGTGAGATCGTCTATGAATATGACAAAACCAGAAGTGAGCTGTCAGATCGTGTTTCAAAAGATCTCAAGAAACGGGGCATGAAGTTTGTTGGCAGTGTTACGATCTATTCTTACTTACAGGCTATTGGTGTGATCAATAGTCATGAACCTATCTGTTATAAATACAAAAAATAGTCCCGCGGGACTATTTTTTCATACGGATGGACGTAATGACTGGCTGATTTTCACTTGCCACTGTTCCATTACTATCTTCAACTTGTACATTATTAGCAATCTTATCCACAACATACATACCACTTGTGACCTTGCCAAAGGCGGCATACTGACCATCTAACTGGGTATTTGTCTGATGCATGATAAAGAACTGTGAAGAAGCAGAGTTATAATCCTGTGAACGAGCCATGGAAATAACGCCACGTTCATGAGAAATGGTATTTGTCTTTACGCCATTGGCAGAGAACTCTCCCTTGATCGTCTTAGAAGACCCACCAGTGCCATCACCATTAGGGTCACCGCCCTGGATCATAAAGCCTTTGATGATACGATGGAATGTTAATCCATCATAGAACTTTTCATTCACGAGCTTCTTAAAATTCTTTACTGTGATCGGTGCCTGTTTTGGATATAACTTAACGGTAATCTTCCCATAATTTTTGACAGTAATCACACAAGTATTCGAACTTGTAGAGGTACTATTAGATTTTGAAGAAGAACATCCTGTGACAAGCAAACAGACAAGCAGGACACTTAATAATTTTTTCATGATTTCACCTCGTGAATCATTATGACATCTTTTCCACGTGATGAAAATAGAATTCATGATATAAATATTTTGGGACAACAGGAGTTTATTCTGTTTTATGAAGCGTTATCATCTGTAAATATCCAAATAAAATGACCAATTTTGTAGATATCAAGACCAATTTTGCGACTTATTTGCCTTTAATCTAAATTTTTTTATAATGTAATGGAAAGAATATATTTTTTCTCTCAGCTTTAATTTAATAAGAAACGGAGAATGCCTATGAAAATTGTAATATGTGATGATGAAATTGACTATTGCAAAAAGGTACAGACGATCGTTCAGCGATATCTAAAATCTCGTAATGTTTCTGCCGATGTCTCATATTGTAAAAATAGTAAAGAGCTGTTTGAGGAAAAAGATATGGATGTTGTTTTCATGGATATTAAGCTAGACCATGAAAATGGTATTGACGTTGCAAAGATCGTCAATCAGAAATTCCCAAGGGCAAAGGTCGTTTACTTGACCAATCATCTTCATTTCGCTACAGATGTTTATTCCACTCACCATTCTTATTTCGTCCTCAAAGACGAATTTGAATCTCACTTAGACCAAATTTATGAAAAACTGAAAAAAGAAATGAATGAATGTCCTAAAAAAATTATCTTTTCCAACAAAGGAGAGGAGTATCTCTCTCTAGATCCACACGAAGTGACTTACATCGAAAGAAAGAATCGAATTACATATATCCATACTAAGAATGGAGTATTTGAGACACAGGAGAAAATCACAGAAATAAGCGATCGTTTACCAAAAACTTATTTTTTGCGTTGTCATAACAGTTACATTGTTTACATACCAATGATTAAAGAACTATTGAAGAATGAAATTATTTTAGATAACCATCAGATCGTTCCGGTCAGCCGAAACTATCGTAAGAGAACAAAAGATGCCTTTATCAATTGGGCTGAAATGCAAAACAAGTAGTCGCACGAGGAGTTGAACACTCCTCGTATTTTTTTTACAATAAGGACATGATGGAGGAATCTTATGCATACGACAAAAGATAAGCTGACATTAGCCGTTGAAGTTGGCTCTTTAATGTTAACAAGTGGAGCAGAAGTCTATCGTGTCTCAGAAACCATTAAGCATATTTGTCATGGCCTTGGACTCGATGACTTTGATGTTTATGTTTTAACAAATGGCATCTTTGC
>ONFH01000056.1 GCA_900317015.1 uncultured Erysipelotrichaceae bacterium
TATACGACCGGGTTTGGTCAGGGGTCTTCTGTAACACCTTTCCAGCTCCTTAGAGCGTATACGACGTTTGCCAATGATGGCAAGATGGTCCAGCCTTATTTCGTCGATAAAGTTGTCAACTCTAAGACGAAGAAGACGATCTATCAGGGCAAGACTGTTTACTCAGAAAAGATTTTTAGTTCAAGTGCCGTGAAGACGATCCGCTACTTACTTTATGGAGTCACTCATAATAAGGCCGGGACCGTACATCATGTTTATGAAGATTCACCATGTGATATCATCGGTAAATCTGGGACTGGTCAGGTCGCCGTCAACGGAACTTATTCTAAAACATACAACACCCATACCTTTGCCGGGATGGCGCCTTATTCAAATCCAAAAGTTGTCTTTATGATCACTTGGCTCAATAAGACGAACAATACCCAGGAAGCTGGGGAAGTCATCAAGAGTATCGTTAAATCTTCTTTAAATAAACTGAATAGTTCATCAAAGAAGGTCAAGACGTTCTCTTACAAGCTGCCAAACTTCATGAATCAGAGCGTGACTTATGCCAAAGAGACGCTCTCTCATAATGGTCTATCACCGATCGTCATCGGTAATGGCGATAGTGTCATCGGTCAGTACCCAGAACAGGGTACGACGATCACCAACTTGACAAGGATCATGCTTGCGACTAACGGTAATAAGATCGAGATGCCGTCGATGGTCGGCTGGTCACGAAAAGATGCCGAAGCCTTCGGCTCACTCGCGGGCATCAATGTGACGACCGTGGGCGCTGGGACGATCTATAAACAAAGCGTCGAGAAAGGAACATCGCTCAAAGCGAAACAGCAGGTCAAGGTTTATGCCAAATAGTGGTATAAACCTTGCCTATAAAAAATAAAGTGTGCTATAGTGTAGGCGTTTAAAAGGAGAAGGAAAAATGAATTATATTCGATTATTGCTATCATTTGTAGTGGGCCTAGCGATCGTGATGATCGTCATGCCAAAAATGATTCCCTTCCTGCACAAAATTAAATTCGGGCAGGTAGAAAGAGAAGAAGGTCTGGCTTCTCATAAAAAGAAGCAGGGGACGCCAACGATGGGCGGGATCGTCTTTATTTTAGGGACTGTTATTGCCGTTTATCTTGTCAACCTTCATCTGATCAAAAATCCTTATTTGAATTTATTAGCTTACACGTTACTTGGTTTTGGTTTTATTGGCTTTATTGATGACTTCTTGATCGTTGTCAAACATTCGAATAAAGGTCTTTCACCGAAAGCCAAATATGGATTGCAGTCAATTTTTGCCATTGGTTTCTACCTTTTGGCAAGAAAATTCTTACCTAACTTTTCAACGGAGATCATCATCCCAGGGACACATAATGATGTGGAATTAGGATGGTTTTATCCAGTTTTTGTCTTTATTATGTTTACGGCCGAATCAAATGCCGTTAACTTAGCCGATGGTCTTGATGGCTTAGCCACTGGTTTATCTTTAATTGCCGTTGCGCCATTCTTGATCTTTGCCTTAATTGATAAGAATATCGCCGTTGCATTATTTGCGGCTGCCTTAGAAGGCACATTACTTGGCTTCTTATTCTTCAATGCGCATCCGGCAAAGATCTTTATGGGCGACTGTGGGTCATTAGCTTTAGGGGCCATTCTGGCGGCCTTTGCGGTCATGGTCAAACAGGAATTATTATTGATCTTGATCGGCATCGTGCCACTTTGTGAAACACTTTCTGTTATTATCCAGGTCGTATCATTTAAGACGCGTCATAAACGTGTCTTCAAGATGGCACCGATCCATCATCATTTTGAAATGTGCGGCTGGTCGGAAACAAAAGTTGTTTATGTCTTCTGGTTAGTTGGCTTTATCGCTGCTGGCTTAGGACTGTTTTTAGGAGTGAAGTAGTATTATGGAATTAAAAGGAAAGAAAGTCTTAGTATTAGGTCTTGGTAAATCAGGCAAGGCGGCCATTCGTTTATTAGCCTATTTTGGCGCTAAGTTAACGATCAATGACGGCCATAAGGCAGAAGACATTCCTGAATATCAGGACTATCTTGATCAGGGATTTGAAGTGGTCGCTGGCGGTCAGCCAGAGGAACTCTTTGAAATAGATTTTGATTTTGTCGTGAAAGTACCAGGCATCAATTATCATGCCCCATGTATCTTACGTCTAAAAGAACGTGGCATTCCTGTCTATACGGAAATTGAGTTAGGCTATCAGGTCGCTCAACCACAGCATTATGTAGCGGTGACGGGAACAAATGGGAAAACGACGACTGTTTCCTTAATTTATGAGATCTTAAAAGCCAATAAAGACCATGTCTACATTGGCGGCAACTATGGGATCCCTTATTGTGATATCGTTATGGATCACAAATTATATGAAAATGCTGGGGCAACGATCGTTCTTGAAATGAGTAACTTCCAGCTCTTAGATATTGCTACATTTCATCCACAGGTGGCAGCGGTGACGAACCTGACACCTGATCATTTGGACTACATGGATTCCTTAGATGAATACTATGCCTCTAAGATGAGAATCTATGAAAACTGTGATGAACATGATACCTTCATCAGAAATGAAGATGATGAAACATTATCATGTTACTTAGCAAAATATCCACCTAAGGCAAATGTGGAAACATTAAGTACCAAACAGGGTGCCAACTGTGAATTAAAAGGGTCAACGATCTACTACAATGATGAAAAAGTCATTGATCGTAAAGATATTAAGATCGTGGGTATGCACAATGTTCAGAACATCATGTTAGCAATCATTGCCTGCGCTCATAGTGGCGTAAGTATTGAAAACATTGCTAAAGGCATCAGTGAATTCAAGGGTGTGGAACATCGTCTTGAATACGTAAGAGAAGTCAATGGTGTCAAATACTACAATGACTCTAAAGGCACCAATACGGATGCTGCGGTCATTGCCATCAAAGCTTTTGACACACCAGTCATCCTACTCATGGGTGGTCATGAAAAGAACTTAGACGTAGCTGATGTCGCAAAATATAATGACCGCATCAAGACGCTGATCACCTTTGGTGAAGCAGGGGCTCGTTTTGGTCATGATATGCATCATCCTCATACATATGTCTGTGAACATATGAAGGATGCCGTCTTAAAGGCGCATGAAATTGCCCAGCCTGGTGATATCGTCTTATTATCACCATCGACAAGTTCCTTTGATGAATTCAATAACATGGCAGAGCGTGGCAATGCCTTTAAGGATCTCGTCAAAACGTTTTAGTAAAAGGAGAAACTTATGCGAATTATTGTAAGTGCCGGGGGAACGGGCGGACATTTATATCCAGCCTTGGCCCTAGTCGACTATATCAAAACACAAGAACCAGATGCAGAGTTCCTGTTTGTTGGAACGACGGACCGTTTAGAATCAAAAGTCGTTCCACAACTTGGTTACAACTATAAAGGTCTCCATGTCAAAGGATTAGTTGGTAATCCTTTACAGAAAGCCAAGAATGCGATGATCTTCGTGAAGTCCTTAGGTGCTTCAAATAAGATCTTAAAAGAATTTAAACCGGATATTGTAATTGGCTTTGGCGGTTACCCAAGCGCTTCAATCGTTATGCAGGCGAGCCGTCGTCATATTCCGACGATGATCCATGAACAGAATTCCATCATCGGTTTGACAAATAAGATCCTCATCAATCGTGTGGATGAGATCATCTGCTGCTACGAAAAGGCGTTAGAAGCCTTTCCAAAGGAAAAAACAAAACTCTTAGGCAACCCTCGTGCAAGTGCCGTCTGGAACAATGACTTAAAAGATGTCCATGATATGTATAACATTCCTAAGGACAAGAAAGTCTTAGTCATCGTGATGGGCTCACTAGGAAGCCGTAGTGTCAATAATATTATGATCGATGCCATCAAGCGTATGGAACATAAAGACTATCATGTCTTATACGTCACTGGTAAAGATTACTATGAAGAGATGAAGGAAGCCGTTGGCCATGTCGGTGATCATATTCATTTGGTCCCTTACATTGATGATATGCCAAGCGTCTTATCTTCAAGTGATGTCATCGTTTCCCGTGCCGGAGCGACGACATTAGCCGAAATGACATCACTTGGTTCGGTATCAATCATCGTACCATCTCCATATGTCGTTGCGAACCATCAGGAATACAACGCCGAAGAATTAGCCAATAAAGGTGCTTGTGTGATGGTGAAGGAAAAGGATCTGAATCCTTCCAAGTTAGTTGGGACAATCGATTCATTAATGGATAATGATGAGAAACGTGAAAGCTTGAAGAAAGCGTCTAAGGCTTTAGGAAAACCAAATGCCTGCGCTGATATCTATAAGGAAATCAAAGCCCTTTTAGCAAGGAGGTAAATCATGGATCTGAACTTCAAACAAGTCTATCACGATATTAAAGATTTGAACTGTGGCCTGGTCATTCGTAATGAACCAATGTATAAGCATACGACGTATAAAGTCGGTGGTCCAGCAAGAGTCTACGTGGAACCTGATGGCATTGAACAGTTAAGAAGCGTTCTTGACTATTGCCGTGGGGTCGGCTGTCGTTATATGGTCATCGGTAAAGGCAGTGATCTGCTTTTTAGTGACCGTGAATATGATGGGGTCATCATTTCTCTTGCTCATTTTGATAAAGTTGATTTTAATGGCAATATCATTAAAGCCCAGTCTGGGGTCAGCTTGATTGCTTTAGCTTATAAGGCTGCCAAGTATGGCTTATCTGGCTTTGAATTCATGGGTGGGATCCCAGGGACGATCGGTGGAGCCCTCTATATGAATGCCGGTGCTTACAAGTACTGTATCGCCGATGTGTTTAAGGAATGTACGATCCTCAACCATCAAAATGAGATCGTGACTTTAACAAAACCGGAAATGCAGTTTGCTTATCGTCACTCAAGATTGCAGCGTCATCCGGACTGGATCATCCTCGATGGAACATTCGAGATGAATGAAAAGGATCCAAGTGACATCAAAGCGATCTTAGATAAACGTAAAGAACGTCGTATGTCGACACAGCCATGGAACTTCCCATGTGCCGGCAGCGTCTTTAGAAATCCGGGCAGTCAGCCAGCATGGAAATATGTCGATGATGCCGGACTTAGAGGATATGAAATTGGCGGTGCGCAGGTCTCACCTAAGCACTCCAACTTTATTGTGAACAATGGCTATGCCAGTGCCAAGGATATTTTACAGCTGATCACCTTAGTACAGAACACTGTCAAAGAGAAGTTCGGTGTGGAACTTCGTACCGAAGTCATTCTGGTCAACTGGGAGAAAGATAATGTCCAAACGCGCTAGAACGAAAAGTCCTGAAGATATTCAGGAATATGATCGTGATCCGCGTAAGGTCCTCTTAAAAAAGAAGAAACATAAACGTTTAAAACGACGTTTTCGCATTGCTTTACATGCCTTAGTCATCGTTTTGATCGTGGTCTTTTTAGCCGGTGGGGCTTCCAAAGTGAAGTCCTTTAGCTATAGTGGGAATGAGCAAGTCAGCAGCGAATATTTAAATGAGGTCATGAGCCCTTATAAGAGCAGCTTCTTCTTTCATCTTCCTTATAGCAAGATGGAGAAGACCCTCAAAGATACACCGATGATCAAGAAGGCCAATGTCAGTACTGATTTCTTTGGTCATGTCAAGGTGACGATTCAGGAAAGTGAAGTGGCCTGCTACGGCACGATCGGCAAAAGGACGTACATCCTCGACACGGCTGGTCATGTGTTTGAAAAGACAAGCGATTTTACCTTTGATTCTTTATCAAAGTATCCCAAGATGGAAAAGTTTGAATCGGAGAGTCAGCTGAAAGAATTTTTGCCACAATATCTGAAATTACCAGATGTTTTGAAATCTTCCATTTCTGATATTATCTATGATAAACAGAAGACCGAAGACAAACAGGTGCGTCTGATCATGGATGATGGCAAGTCGATCGTCGTTCGCTGGAATGAGATGGCGGAAGCCTTAAATAAAAAGCGCTTTAATTATCAGGCTTACGTGCAAATGTACCATGATATTTGTACCTTTACGATTCGAGCAAATCGCATCATTTATATGAAAAAATGTTAAGGCGCAGCGTCAGCTGCGTCTTTATGCTAAAAAAATTAAGTTTCAACTATTTTTTATAATTTTATGAAGTGTAAGATGCTAAAATATGTTATTATAGAGAAGGTATAGTCTAGCAGGATGCGAGATTATATGTTCAAGCGTTAGGAGAATAATTATGAAAGAAATTTATGCCGTTTTGGATATCGGTTCTACGACAATTAAATTACTGGTAGCTGAAACAGTCAGTGCAAATATCAATATTCTCTTTTCCAAGAAGATCCCCAGTCATGGTGTTGTGAAAGGGAATATCAAGGATATGGATGCGCTCGTCAAAGACGTCAGAGCCATCGTGAAGGAAGCCGAAACGGAACTTAAGACGACGATTCGCGCTGTTGCGCTCGTCGTTCCTAGCATCGATGCAAAAGTGTATTTAGGTGATGGCATCACCAAAGTTAATTCACCAAATGACCGCATCAGTGTTGATGATGTCTTAAGAGCTTTAAAGCTTTCTCGACGCTTTGAGCTATCCAAAAATGAAGATGTCGTCTGTACGATCCCGGTTCGTTATCATACCGATACACGAACGATGCAGAAGATTCCGCTAGGGGTCAAGAGTGCTTCATTAAAAGCAGATACGATGATCATAACGCAGAAGAAGAGCGTTCTTTATGCTTACTTGCAGGCGGTCGAAGCCAGTGGTCTAGAACTCCTAGACATTACGATCGATGCTTATGCAAGTGCGAAGGAAGCCTTTGATGAAGCGTATTTACAGGAAGGGGCCATTTTGATCGATATCGGCTATCATTCATCAACGATCGCCTTCTTTGAAGATGGCTGTCTGAAATATTTGTCCATTGCGCATGTCGGTGGTTATGACCTCACCAAGGCCATTGCCGAAAGCTGGGACATCCCGCTTGATAAAGCCGAACTTTACAAGGTCAAATATGGAACCTGTGAAAGAGATCTAAGTGATGATGATATCATCCACGTCACGAAAACTGACGATGGTGTGAAGAGATATACGCAAGCTGATCTGTCAGCTGTTTTACAGAAAGCTGTCAGTGAGATGATGGAAGTCATCAAAACAAAAATTGATGTGATCAATGATGGTCGAAATTATGAAACGCTGATCATAGGGGGCGGCGGGGAACTGCCGTATTTAGATCAGACGGCCAGTGATGTCTTAGGCTCACCGGTGAGAAGTTATCGTCCAGAGACGATCGGGGCGAGGGATATGAGTTATGTACCTGCGCTCGGGATGATCTATTACATCAGAGATCGTAAAGAACTCCTTGGAGAGAACGCCGTGTCGTTGACTCTCCCGGATATTTCAAGTACAATGAATTTGCGATTAAAAGGTTTGACTAAAGCAAAAACAGAAGAGAAACACAAAGGACGAATCAGACGTCTGATGGATACGTTCTTTAGTGAGGAAGATTAAAGAAAGAGGAATGAGACTATGGATGAAAGTATGGATTTTGTGCAGGTAGCAAAAATTAAAGTTGTAGGTGTCGGCGGTGGAGGATGCAACGCCGTTACACGAATGGTAACAGATGGTGTTAAAGGTGTTGAATTCTATTGTGCCAATACTGATGCGCAGATGTTAAAAGGCATTACCGATGTCAATAAAATCGTCTTAGGGAAAGACTTAACACACGGCTTAGGTGCTGGTGGTAACCCAGAAGTTGGTCGTAAAGCAGCCGTTGAAGCAGAAAACGAAATTAGAGAAGCTTTAACTGGTGCCAACATGGTCTTCGTCGCAGCTGGTATGGGCGGCGGAACTGGTACAGGGGCAGCTCCAATCGTGGCCAAGATTGCCAGAGAACTTGGTGCCTTAACTGTAGGTGTCGTAACGTCTCCATTTACATTTGAGGGTCCAAGACGTGCCAAACAGGCTCAGCAGGGTCTAGCTGATCTTAAAGAAAACGTCGATTCAATCATCGTAGTTTCAAATGACCGTCTGCTTGATGCCATCGGTGGTCGTCCAATGAACGAAGCCTTCAGAGAAGCTGATAACGTATTACGTCAGGCTGTTCAGACAATTACTGACTTAATTGCGATCCCAGCCTTCATCAACCTTGACTTCGCAGATGTCTGCTCAGTCATGAAGGATCGTGGCGCTGCTTTGATCGGAATCGGTATGTCAGATGGTGATAACAAGGCAGAAGAAGCTGCTAAGCGTGCCATTTCTTCACCATTACTTGATGTCTCAATTGCCGGTGCAAAAGATGCCATCGTCAACGTAACAGGTGGACCAAATATTACATTATATGATGCCAATACAGCCTTAGCTGCCATCCGTGAAGCAGTAGGGAATGAAGTCAACACGATCTTAGGTGTGGCCATTAATGATCAGTTAGATGATCAGATCATCGTAACGATCATTGCAACTGGTTTTGAAGATGAAGAAGAACCAGAAATGCCTCAGACATCATATACTGCGAAAGCAACTTCAAAGATCTCATCTACATTTGATGAACCAGATGATGATATGGATGAAGATGTACCAGCATTTTTAAAGAACAGAAGAATCTAAACATAAAAGCTAACTTCGGTTAGCTTTTTTAACAAAGGAGAAAACATATGTACAAATTAGGATTTATTGGCTTAGGCAACATGGCCTCAGCCATCCAGAATGGCTTTATTGCCTCAGGGGCCATCAAGGCCGAAGACATCTGCGGTTTTGATTTGGCAAAGCCAGCTAAGGAAGCTGCCGTTGATCGTGGAGTGACAGTTTTAGACAACGGCAATGAAGTTGTCAAACAGTCAGAGTATATTTTCATGGCGGTCAAACCGCAGGTCGTCGAAGCTGTCACAGCACCATTAAAAGAAGATTTAAGAGGGAAAGCTTTAGTCTCTATGGTCTTACGTTATGACTTTAATAAATACAATACGATGTTAGATGCTTCGACAAGACATTTAACATTCATGCCTAACTCACCAATTGCCGTTGGTGAAGGGATGACACTATTTGAAGAACAGCACAGCTTAACAGATGAAGAATATGCTTATATCAAATCTTTATTTGAAGCCGCTGGCAGTGTGCAGGTCATGCCATCACATTTAATGGATGCAGCAGGAATCTTGACAGGATGCGGTCCTGCTTATGTGTATATGGTCATTGAAGCATTAGCAGATGGTGCTGTTTATGAAGGTGTCCCTAGAGATGCCGCTTATAAATTAGCAGCACAGACTGTTTTAGGTTCTGGAAAAATGCAGCTTGCCACAGGAAAACATCCAGGCTTCTTAAAGGATACCGTCACGTCTCCCGGTGGGACAACGATCAAAGGCGTTAAAGCCTTAGAAGATGCTGGTATGCGTGCAGCCTTCATGGAAGCCATCTTAAAACCAGCAGGAGATTAATAAAAATAACGAAAACGGCTAAGAAGGTCCTAGCCGTTTTCTTATTATGACCAAACTTCTTCAGCAAGCTCTTTGACTAAAGCAATCTTTTTCCACTGATCATGTTCAGTAATTTTATTTCCTTCTTCGGTTGAAGAGAAACCACACTGTGTGGATAAGCATAAGTGATCAAGAGGGACATATTCTGTTGCTTCTTTGATACGTGCTTTAATATCATCTTTTCTTTCTAATGGGGCAAACTTAGATGTAACGAGTCCTAAGACGACATACTGATCTTTGATATAACGTAGTGGTTTGAAATCACCCGAACGTTCATTATCATATTCTAAGAAGAATCCATCGACATGACAGTTCGCAAATAAGATTGGTGCAACTTTTTCATATCCACCTGATGAAAACCATGTGGAACGGAAGTTCCCACGACAGATATGCATCGTGATTAATAAGTCATCGGGTTTATCTTCAATGATTCGATTGATTACATCGACATAATGTTTAGCAACTTCATCAACATCGATCCCTAAACTTGCATAATGATCACGTTTCTTCTGATCACAGAATTCACCCCATGATGTATCATCAAACTGAATGTAACGAGCACCTAAATTATAGAATGCTTTGATGGCATCTTTATAGGTTTGAACGA
Source organism: uncultured Erysipelotrichaceae bacterium (assembly GCA_900317015.1). Classification (GTDB taxonomy): domain Bacteria; phylum Bacillota_I; class Bacilli_A; order Erysipelotrichales; family Coprobacillaceae; genus Intestinibaculum. The sequence continues at coordinate 10,049 of ONFH01000056.1, forward strand.
TATCGTTAAATAAATGATCTTCATGATCTTTGTAGTAGTCGATTGGTGTATAGGTTTCATAGGATCTTACGCATGTAATTAAATGAAGCATGCTTGGGGATGGAATCGTTAACTTTGTTGGATAGTCATCAGCTACTTTGTATAAATATTTGAAATGGTTTAAGAATGGATGATCTTCTGGGAAACTGATACGATCAGTAAATGTTAAAGTGGCACCATGAGGCTTATCACCTTTAAATTCTACTGACCAGTTTTCCTGATCGACATACTGCACACCATTTAATGCCTGTAAGAAATCCATGTGCCAGAAAGCTCTTCTGAATTCGCCATCAGTCACAGCTTTCAGTCCGGCTTCTTTTTCTTTTTTGACTAAGTCATCAATACATGTATTTTCTACTTGTGTTAATTGATCCTTAGTGATCTTTCCTTCTTTATAATCTTTTCTTGCTTGTTTTAATTGTTCTGGGCGTAGGAAACTTCCTACAATGTCATATCTATATGGTCTCATCTTATATACCTTCTTTCTTCGTGACCACATGATAACACGATTCACTATTCTATAGGTAATACTTAAAGGATAGGATTCATTATAGGATAAAGCTATAAACAGACTCTTATATTTTAAAATGTAAGTGCTTGCTTTATAATAATGGTTATGGAGGAATATTATGAAGAAACTATTAATAACGTCACTACTCGCTTTCACTATGGGGATTATCCCTGTAAATGCAGCTACGGGGAAGATCAATCAAATCGTAAAGTATGCAAGATCTTCTTACTCAACGGCTAACAAGAAAATCAAGAAGAAACAGGATGCAGTAGGGAGTGATCGTCACTCATCTAAGTATGGAGGATATACTCAGTACAATAATAATTTTACTTTGTATAAGCTTGTATTAAACGGGAATAATTCAATTTATAAAGGACATACAGTTGAATACTATTATGATGATTATAGCAATCTTGTTTTTATGTTTGTCTATAAAGGACGTCA
>ONFH01000011.1 GCA_900317015.1 uncultured Erysipelotrichaceae bacterium
ATAATTCTTATGATTATTTTCTTCTAAAAGCAAAAAGCTTTACCTGATCAATAAGAAGAAAACATGATCTTATATCCAAATTGTTTTATTAATGATATGTACGTGCTATAATATAGATGAAGAGTAAGCGCTTACATAGGAGGTGCTATTATGATTATTCTGATCTGTATTATCGTTTTATTATTAGCATTTATTGCAATCGCACTTTATCTGCACTTTTCTAAGAAACCAGAGCCAAAATATGATCCAGAGCGCATGAAATTAGAAAGAAAAAACGAAGAAAGAGCTGCTAAAGCAAAATTTGAAGCAGAGCGTCAGGCAACGCGAAATTTACTCTGATTTATGAATACTTATGCATCAACTATAGGAAAAAAATCATATGAAAGTCGATTGGCTCACACTACTTATTTTGCTTGGTATTTCCGTAATCGGCATCGTCCTTATTGCTTTAAGAGCAAAAGCCTGGCAAAACCTTGCCGATGAAAGTTGCAAAGCAAAAAAGAAGTAAAATAATGAAAGGTCCTCCTACGCATTTATTTGGAAGACCTTTTTCTTATGAACTATTAAAAATCCTTTAGATCACTCTTGCAGTGACCATTCTTAATAAATATACACTTCATGGATCTGATGGGTATAACCCTTCTTCAATCCTTTGACAACACCATTTTCCACTTTAGCCCCACGATTATAGAGCACATACAGATGAGATGCATTGACACACAAGCCTTCAACTTCGCCCTGATCAACGACATCATTTAATGTTTTCACTTTGACAAGGGACGCCTGATCTTTCAGCTTCATCTTATAAATATGATCAGACTCCCCTTTTTCATCATCGCCATCATCACAGGCAATATAGAGTTCATGATGATAAATACAGATACCCTGAATATCATAAACAGGATTTTTCATCTGAATCTTGCCAAGGTAATGTCCCTTCTGGTCATAATGATAGAAGTAAGTACTTGAAGCTTCATGGCCCCACTCACATAACCATAATGTCTGATCATCAGGATCGACTGCAACTGCTGAACATTCTTTCTGACCACTTGATGACTGAATCGCAAAGCTGCGCTGATATTTTAAATCATGGTCATAGACTGCGATCTGTAGATTTGATGAATTCATCCCATTAAAATATTCCACCGGTACATAGAGAGCCTTCCGAGCCGCTGAGATGGCACCCATATGATTCACTTTCCCAAGTGCACCGGGAAAAACATTTTTATTTTGTTTGATTTTCTTTTTTCCTTTGTAAATAGAGATCTGCTTGCTGCCATTAACATACATACGATTATTCATGACTGCTACGCCCTGACCGCCATTGACTTCAAGCGTCACGAAATCCTTTTGCTTTGTCGAGCAAGCTGATAAAGCAAATATACAAAGAATGATCCATAGTTTCTTCATCTTCGGTTCTCCCCTTTTTTTCATATTCTCATTATATCGAATCATCGATTTTATAAAAGAAAAATAACGATGATTTTGCTTATGTGACAAAACTGTCACATTCTGTTATGTTCAAAACACGACAGGACAAGTACAATGAATTATGATGGAGATGCAAAAAGGAGACGAACTTATGAAAATACTATCTATACAAAACATCGAAAAATACTATGGTAATAAAACAAATATCACAAAGGCTCTTAAAGGTCTATCCTTTGATATTGAAAAAGGCGAATTTGTCGCCATCATGGGTGCTTCCGGCAGTGGGAAAACCACTCTTTTGAACTGTATCTCAACCATTGACCGTGTGACAAGTGGTCATATCTATATTAACAATTATGACATTACAGCGTTAAAGCCTAAGCAGCTTTCTAAATTTAGACGAGAAAGCTTAGGCTTCATCTTCCAGGATTTCAATTTGATCGATACCTTAACCGCTTATGAGAATATTTCATTAGCTTTATCGATCCAGCATAAAGAAAAGAACATGGATGACAAGATTCATGAATTCGCCAAAGAATTAGAAATTGAAGAGATCTTAGACAAGTATCCTTATGAGATGTCTGGTGGACAAAAACAGCGTGTCGCAGCGGAAAGAGCGCTGATTACTTCGCCAAGTCTGATCTTAGCCGATGAACCAACTGGTGCTTTAGATTCTCGCTCATCGCAGTTCATGTTAAAAAAGATGGCTTATATGAATCAAGCCCATGAAGCAACGATCTTAATGGTGACTCATGATGCCATTGCGGCCAGCTATGCCACAAGAGTCATGTTCATTAAAGATGGTCAGCTCTTCCATGAGATCTATGAAGGAAATGACGACCGTAAGACATTCTTCAATAAGATCATTGAAGTGGAATCTTTATTAGATGGTGATCTGAATGATCTTTAAGATCGCCTATCGTAATATTAAAAAGAGTATCAAAGACTATGCCATCTACTTCTTTACGGTCATGATCGGCGTCGCCATTTTCTATGTCTTTAATGCGATCGAGACCCAGACCGCAATGGTAAAGCTTGGACAGTCATCATCAGAAATCACAAGTTTATTAACGAATCTTTTATCCGCTGTCAGCATTCTCGTATCAATCATCTTAGGAGCTTTGATCATCTATGCCAATTCCTTTCTCATCAAGCGTCGTCATAAAGAATTTGGCGTTTATATCATGCTGGGGATGGAAAAGAAACAAGTTTCATTTATTCTCTTTCTCGAAACATTATTAGTGGGCTTATTTTCACTGCTTGTTGGTCTAGTCTTAGGGGCTATTTTATCACAGGGGATGGGACTGCTTGTCGTGCATATGTTTAAGGTCGATATGTCTCGTTTCCACTTTGTCTTTTCCCTTCATGCCATGATCAAAACGATCGTCTATTTTGGTATCATGTATTTGATCGTTATGTTATTTAATACCATTTCTATCTCTAAAGTACAGGTCATTTCGTTACTGAGAAAGAAAGAAAATGAAGAGATGAAGTTAGGACATCCGCTCCTATCAAGTGCGATCTTTATCATTGGTGTGGGCATCTTATCTTATGCTTATTATTTAGTCACGAATCAGAATGCTTTAAGTAAGCTCTTAGAAAAGAATGTCTCTGGAATCTTCTTACCAATTATTTTAGGTGTGATCGCCACCTTCATGATCATCTTTGGCTTTTCCACAATTGCCATTATGATCGTTAAGCATTCAAAGCTTTATCATAAAGGTCTTAATACCTTTACAGTCACACAGATCTCTTCCCAGATCAAAACAATGACTGTTTCACTCTCATTGATCACCTTAATGTTATTCTTTACGATTTGTCTGCTTTCGACATCATCAAATCTGACACGTTCTATTAATACATTTTATAGTAAGACAAATACTTGTGATGTCTCCATTCGTGCCTGGAATACGACTGGCAGCTTAGCATCCATGCTAAAGGATCATCACTATAATGTGAATGAACACCTAAAAGATTATGTCGAAGTCAAAGGCTATCAAAGTAAGTTAAACGAAGTCAACTATGCAAAACTCTTTGGTTCTAAAAGTGGACTTTCTAAACAGACATTTGCCAGCTATGAAAAAATGCCTTTAGAAATGCTCAGTGTTTCCAATTATAACAAGCTTGCCAAAGCACTTCATGAAAAACAGTATACCTTAAAGAAGGATCACTACCTTGTGATCTGTGATGCCAGTGGGGCAAAAGATTATTTTAATAAGGGACTATCAGAGAAACCCGTTTTGACGATCAACCATCATAAGCTTCAGCCACAGTATCTTACATCGCAGAGTGGTCGTACTGACTTAAGCAGCTATAGCTCAGGAATCCTGATCGTCTCTGACAATGTCTTCCAAAACATCAAAGGTTATGACTCGACAACTTATCTTTTAGGAAATTATCGTGGCAATGATGAAAAAGAAGAAGCCTTATTAAATCAGACTCTAAAAGATATGACGAAAAATCGTCAGGAGAATGACTTTAATTATGTCAGCTATACAAAGCTTTCTTTACAGGCTTCATCGACAGGTTTAAGAGTCATCGTTACGTTCATTGCCCTATATATTGGGATCATCTTTTTAATCTCATCAGCTGCCATCTTAGCTTTAAAAGCCTTGACCCATATGAATGATTCTCAGTCTCGTTATATCATCTTAAATAAGATCGGCTGTGAAAAGCATGAATTACATGGATCAATTTTAAAGCAGAACCTCGTGCTCTTCCTCATTCCATTGATCTTAGCTTGTATTCATAGTGTCGCTGGACTAAAGTTTACATCCTACTTTACTGACATGATGGGTTCAGGAAATGCAGCTAAGCCTGCAGTTTCCACAATGCTCATCTTAGCAGCCATCTATGGAGGCTACTTCTTAGTGACATATGTCTTATGTCGTAATATGTGTGATCATTATATTGATCAATAACTTCTAATCAATAAAAAATGCCATGGGAAAAAATCTCCATAGCATAAAGTAAGCCATCTGCGTATGCACAGATGGCTTTTTTGTCATCACTTACAACGATCAATTGGTCGTCTCTCTGCAGGGAAGTCTTCAATCAAAGAAAACTTTCACTAATGCGTGCATGGTAAAAGTGTAAGAAGGTTTGGATTGGATCATAAAACAGTGTATCATTCGTGCAAACATGACTAAGAGAAAGAAGAAAAGATGAAAAACCGAATTTTCATCAGATATCATAAGGATCTTTCTTTTTGTCATTCATGGCCATTCTCAAATAAACCAGGAACGCTTAAAAGTGCTCTGATGACAGGATCACTTTCCTTTTCTTATAAAAACATGGGGCGAATTCATAATCAAAGTATTATTATTTTCTGCAGATTGTATACTATTATACCCAAATAAATTCCTATTTCAAGGAGTGTATTTCTGTAATATACAATTATAACGTTTACATAAAGTTATGACTGATCATTCTCCACTTTTATTCATGGATCTCTAAAGGTAAGCCATCAGGATCCTTAAAGAATGTCATCTTCTTATGTGTATAATCATCATAACGGATTGGTTCCGTCTCAATACCTAAAGCATTTAGCTGTTTGACCGTTTCATCTACACTCTCTACTTTAAAAGCTAAGTGACGAAGGCCACAAGCTTCCTCCGGATCAGAAACACGTTTTGGGGGATCCTTTCGAATAAAGATCTCTAGTTCACTATCCCCTAACTTTAAGTCGAGCTTCACGTCACCACGTTCTTCCCTCTTATTTTTTCTGACAATTTCAAAACCAAGTTTGTTCACATAGAAATCCATCGTCTGATCATAATCAGACGTAATGATGGCCACATGATGAATCGAATTGAATAACATATTTACACCTCCCGATCTTTATGATATCAAACATGAGGAAATACGAAAACACTTTGGTTGATGTCAGAAAAGATAACGGTATATAATAAGGGATACAGAGGTGAAAAACATGAGATTTGCACAAATTAGAGATATCGATATCGCCAATGGTCCAGGCATCCGTGTGTCCCTTTATGTTCAGGGATGTCATCGTCATTGTCCTGGCTGCTTCAATGAAGAAACATGGGATTTTTCAGGCGGTAAAACATATGGACAGGAAGAGGAAGATGATCTTGTTCGCTTGATCAATCGCCCACATATTGCTGGCCTGACCGTTTTAGGTGGCGAACCAATGGAAAAAGAAAATCGTCCTGATGTTCTTAAGCTCTTAAAAAGAGTCAAACAAGATTGTCCGAATAAAAACATCTGGGTCTATACTTCATTTTTATATGAAGAGGTTGAAAATTTTGAAGAACCGATCCTCGACTATGTCGATGTTTTAGTCGATGGAATGTTCATTGAAAAATTAAAAGATCCCCGCCTTCATTTTAGAGGATCAAGCAATCAGCGTCTGATCGATGTTCCAAAGACAAAAGAAGCCGGAAAAATCGTACTTTGGGAGAAATAATATCTTTACAAGATGATTATTTCTTACTATCATGATGGTATGTTTATAAAGGAAGAAGGAATAGTATGGAACGTATTAAAAGTTTTTGTGTTGACCACACAAAACTAAAAAAAGGTATTTACTTATCACGTTTTGATGGGGAAATCTCAACTTGGGATATCCGTATGACAGAACCAAACAATGAACCAGCTTTAGATCCTAAGGCAGCCCACGCCATCGAACACATCGGTGCAACATTACTTCGTAATAGCAACATTGCGGATAAGATCATTTATTTTGGTCCAATGGGATGTATGACAGGATTCTACTTAGTCACAAGAGATTTGGATATGTTAGCAATCGTGCCAATGATTCTTGATATGTTTAAAAAGATTGCCAACTGGGATGAAGAAATCCCTGGCGCTAAACCAGAAGAATGTGGCAACTACACATTTATGGACCTAGAAGGCGCTAAGGCTGCTTCAAAGCACTTCTTAGATGCAAGCCTAGAATTCGAATATCATTATTTAGAAAAATAAGTCTAATGACTTATTTTTTCTTTCCTTATGGTACAGGATTTAACGAAGGGAAAACTGACACCACTGCTGATTCGCTTTACGATTCCGCTGATCTTGGGCAATCTTCTGCAGCTGACTTACAATGCTATCGATTCTATTATCGTTGGTCGTTTTGTCGGCAGTAAAGCCTTAGCAGCCGTTGGTACTGCCAATCCAATTACAACATTAATTATCTTGCTTTTAAACGGTATCACATTAGGCGCCGGTGTCCTCATCGGTAACCTCTATGGCGCTCAGGACTACAAACGATTAGAACGACAGATCTCAACAGCAATGATTGCGGGGTCATTGTTTACCATCGTCGTTTCCATCCTGGGATTTATCTTTGCCAAGGATCTGCTTTTACTCTTACAGGTCAAAAGCTCGGTCCTTCATTTAGCGACTGGCTATTTAAGAATTATCTTGGCCGGTTTGATCTTTACATTTACTTATAACTATTTCGCCTCTACGCTAAGAGCTTTAGGTGATAGTCAATCACCACTTTATTTCTTAGCGGCGAGTGCGATCTTCAATATTATTGGTGATCTGTTCTTTGTCATCGTCTTAAAACAAGGCGTCCATGGGGCTGCCATCTCGACAGTGATCTCCGAAGGACTCTCTGTCTTATTATGTTTAGTCTACATTAAGAAGAAAGTTCCAATCTTAGACCTTAAGAAAAAGTGGCTCGTCTTTGATTCAAAGATGTTAAAAAAGACGATTGCTTACGGGAGTGTCACGGCACTTCAGCAGAGTACCGTACAGATGGGAAAATTAGGAATTCAGACGATCGTCAATACAATGGGCGTACCAGAAATGGCTGCCTTCAACGTTGTCAACCGTCCCGATGATTTTGCGATCATTCCAGAACAAAATATCGCTCATGCGATGACAGCTGTCATGGCGCAAAATAAAGGGGCCGGCGAGACAAAACGTATCGAGGCCGCTTTCCATATCGGCTTACGTATTGAGTTCGTCTATGGCATCTTCTCTGGTCTGATCTTCCTCTTCTTGGCGAATCCGATCATGAAGATCTTCACGACTGATGCAAAAGTCATCGCCTTAGGTGAAACTTATCTGCATTTAATCGCCTTTATGTATATCTTGCCAGGGATTACCAATGGCCTGCAGGGATATTTTAGAGGAACGGGCGATTTAAAGATCACCTTTTTCTCATCCTTGTTAAATATGGTCATGCGTGTCATCAGCTGTGCTCTATTTACATTTTATTTCAAATTAGGTTTTCGGAGTGTCCCATGGTCCTACCTTGTTGGCTGGATCTTTATGATCCTCTTTGAATTACCTTATCTCATCAGTTATCGTAAAAAACACAAAGCGTGAGCAAATTTGC
>ONFH01000315.1 GCA_900317015.1 uncultured Erysipelotrichaceae bacterium
ATGCTGGCAAGAAAAAAAGAGCTCAGAATACTTTCTGAACTCATAAATTGGAATATCCAAACGTCCTTAACTTAATGACATTGGGTCCAAGGGGCCTCTTTTTTATTGATTTTATGGGATGAAAAAAAGATTACAGATTCATTGTTGAAAAATTCAATCAACTCTATATAATAGATTTGTGTCCAAATATGTGGTAATTTCGTAGCACATATAATGGAATTTTGTTATAATGAACCTAAAAGGGGATGAATATATGGTAAGGCAAAACGTCAGTGATTTAAAACTTGTCATCATCGAACTCGATGGCTGCTTGTTTCCATTAAATCACTACCGCTATAATTTCTATAAAAATTTATGTAAAAAGCAGAATGTCTCAATGGATCGACAGACATTCTATGAAGCCTTGGGGAATATGTATGCCATGTATGATGCATTGCCTCTTGCCCATTCAACGGATTCAGCGCAGCTGAATGATAAAGTGGAAAAAGATCTCTACAATTATTTAAAAATGAAGGACCATGCCGTAAAGGATGGTGCTTTAGAGTTCTTGGAATATTTAAGACAGAAAAATATCAAGATAGCCGTCGTTACGACGCATAAGACGAAGAATGCGATTGCTTATCTGGAAATGGGACATATCTATAATAAAGTAGACTATGTAATCGGAAATGACACGAAGCTCCAGCCTTTACCAGCAACTGATATATTTGAGTTCTTAATGAATAAATATCAAGTAACGCCAGTGCAGACACTGTTAGTTACTTCCCTGATCTCTTTACTGGAAACAGGTAAAGAAACGGGCATGAATATGATCTACATGGAAGACTTAGTGCCAGCCGGAGAAAAGGAAAAGTCAATGTCTTATGCCGTGTGCAAATCATTGTATGAAGCATTGAATGATGTCATCTTTGGTCGTTATGAAGACTATAAGATGTACGAATCCATCTTAGGCTTGGATGAAAATATGTCTCCAGAAGAATTGCGTGATGTACGTATTCGTCTAGAAGATCTCTATAAAGATGATGATTCATTATTGGATATCGTCAATAAGACATATGAATTTAGATTATCTGAATTAAATGTGGATCCATTATCATTAGAACCTGATCGTAAGATCGATGATAGTGATCATGTTCCAGAAGTGGCAGAAGTCGTTGAAGAGGAACCAACTCAAAGCGTAAATCCTGTCGAAAGTGAAGCACCTGTTGAACCTAAATCTGAGGAAGAACCTGAATCAGAAGTCGAAGAAGCAACATCTGAAGAAGCTGAACCAGTTTATGAATCAGCTGAGGAAAGTGAATCAATGGTTTCACAGGAAGATGATCATTCTTCCATTGAAGATATCTTAGGCGCTTTGGAACAGAATCTAAACAAGACGGAACAGGACTTTGGTGCTCAGCCTGTAGGTGATGATCACATCACTTCCGAAGAGACAAGCGAAGCGGAAGAAGAAAGCGAAATCGTTGAAGAAGTTCCTGAAAGTGAAGAAACTTACGAGGAATCTTATGAAGAGGTTCCTGAAACTGAAGAGACTTACGAGGAATCTTACGAAGAAGTTCCTGAAAGTGAAGAGACTTATGAAGAACCTTACGAAGAAGTCGTTGAAAGCGCAAGTGAGGAACCTGTTGAAGAGGAAACTTATGAAGAGTCTTATGATGAAACGTACGAAGAATCCGCTGAGACTTCAGAAAGTGAAAGCGAAGAAGAACCTCGCAGCGAAGACTTTGGCGATACGATCATCTATACTGCACCAAAAGAAGACAAGAGTTATGAAGATACTGGGATCCTTTCATTAGATCCAGCAAAGACGATCGAACTTGATGATGTCCTTTCAAAAGTCATGGCTCGTAATGAAGAAAACTTTGCGGATGACGAAAAAGCAGGAACAGATTTCTTGATTCAGGAAGATGAAGAACCTGTCTCTAAGTTCTCGACAGCTGTGAACGTAATTATTAACATCCTTTATACGTTTGCACTTTCCTTAGTCATCTTAATTATTGGTCTTGTCATCTATATCGCATTACAGGATCAGTTCGAACATGGTGTATTACAGTTCATTGCGAATATGTACGATGCTTATAGTGGTTTCGCATCAATGATCGTGAAGGGCGTTATGAATTTCTTCCATATGTTCTTACCATTTGTACCAAGCTATTCATCTTACGTTAATGCGAGTGAAGATGCAGCTGGTCTGATCAATGTTTACATCTTAAATACAATTATTATTGCCGTTGTCGAAATTTTAATCTATGTCTTCAGATCAAAAGATGACGATGATGACTATTATTATTAATATGCACAGCAGTCAGAAATGACTGCTTTTTTAATACCGTCGATAAAG
>ONFH01000078.1 GCA_900317015.1 uncultured Erysipelotrichaceae bacterium
AAAAGTTAATTCCAAAGTCAATTTTATTAGGAATCAAACCAAGCACTAGTATTGTCTTTGTATTTGATACAGATGTAATTAACAATTTAGATATTTTGAAAAAAACATTGAAAATATTGAAAAATATTGTTGTAATGTGAGTATTATTAATTTACTTCAAGTAACAAATTTAGAAGATGAATTGACACGATGTACAGATGTAAAAACTGTAATGGATCTCACAAAAAGTAAGTCGATTAGTAATTTTAAAGCTGACTTTAGAAAAATGAAAGACGAACAATGTCGAAATATGCTTGAGAGGCATAAAATTGATGTCGAAAACATGTGGACTACTACTGCACCTAAGGAATTTGATTTTGTACAGAGAAATGATGAACTTATAAAACAAAAGTAAGACGCTAACAAAATTCAAAATCTGTATACTACATATGTCACTATCAAAAATGGTACTGAAAAGGATACGCTGCATAAAAGTAGCGTTACCACAATAATGTGGTACCATATCTGATTTTGAAACTTAAGAATAGTTTAGAATTGAAATGAGATATTTGATTAGAACTGTAAGTATTTAAAACAATTATCATGATAAAAAGATATTGTAATATTTTTAAAAAGCTCTAACATAAGATTAGATCATAAAAAGAATAAAAGAAGGCGTTAATATGAAAAGTGTATTGATCAAGGATACGACAAGAGAAGAAAGAGAGAAGATCATTAAAGATTCTCTTGGCATCATTGATGGTTTATGTGATGGCTGTTCCATTGGTGTGACAGCTATGTATGACGATTATATTGAAGGACGTAAGGAACTCAAGGAGATCAATGCTTCTTTTCGGTCTAAATATAGTGCCGATGATCAAGATCAATAAAAGGAGCTGTTGTTATGAATAAAATCTATGCATTTGAAGTTAGAGATGATGAACAAAAATATTTAGATGATCTTGCAAAGAAACATCATATAGAAATCGTCTGTTCACCAGAAGTTTTAACTCTTGAAAAGATTGCCACTTTAGATCAAAACTCAGGTGTGACCATTCTTGGAATGGGTCATTATGGAGAGAAGGAAATGGCAGAACTCAAAGAGCGTTCCATTCATTATCTTTCGACAAGAACGATTGGCTATAACCATATTGATCTTGAAGCTGCGAAAAGACATGATGTTCATGTCTGTAATGCATCCTATGCCCCTAATGGCGTCGCTGATTATACGGTCATGATGATCTTATTATGTTTACGTAACTATAAACAGGCTTTATGGCGTATGCAAGTCAACGATTTCTCCTTATCCGGCTTAGCTGGTCGAGAAATGAAAGATTTAACGATTGGCGTTATTGGGACAGGACATATTGGCACGCAGGTCATGAAAGACTTATCAGGATTTGGTTGTCAACTCATCTGTTATGATCGACATAAAAATGATGAGGCAGCATCCTTAGGGACTTATGTCAGCTTAGATGAGCTTTATGCAAGAAGTGATGTGATTACGATTCACTTAGCGCTTAACTCTGAAACCAATCACATCATTAATGAAGAATCCATTGCCAAGATGAAAGACGGGGTCGTCTTAATCAACTGTGCAAGAGGTGGTCTCATGGATATTCATGCCTTAATTAAAGGGGTAGAGCAGGAAAAGATCGGTGCTTTAGGATTAGATACTGTTGAAGAGGAAGAAGGCATCGTTCATCGTGACCTTAAGACAGCCATCTTTGCGGATCGTGATATAGCTTATTTAAGACAGTTCAAGAATGTCGTTTATACTTATCACATGGCATTTTATACCGATGCAGCAGTGAGAAGTATGGCTGAATGTGGCATTGAAGGTCTCTTAGAGATGGCTAATGATGTAGAATGTAAAACACAGCTTTGTTAAAAAAATAAGACAAATCAAGAAGGTACTTACAGATGTGTGATCTGATTGCAAAGAGAATGAATTGATCTGGATGTATTGCCTTATGAATGAAGCCGGGAGAAGATATGGCAAAATTTGTGGATGATGTATCGGAATGGCTATGCTATGATATTGGGATCATAACCATGAACAGGCCGATCGCTTACCATGAATAGAAACCTGATCAATTTGTTTCAACCGACTCTGAATTTGTGAAAGAAGCAAGCCTGTTTTAAAGATCCTTCCAATGTATTTATAAGTAAAAGTGAGGAAGTCATAGAAATGTGACTTCTTTTCTCTTGTCTTTAGAAGTTTAGACATTTTTGTATCTAGAAAGTTAGTTCAAACTAATGAATTGATTATGATTAGGTCTCCCTAATGATCTGTTTAAAGTAGAAAGATTAGAAAATGGAAGGAATGTCTATGCCATTTTTTCAAAATACGAAGAAGCCGGTCGGATTTGGCGGAAAATTAATGGTCAAGAGCATGAATAGCGGGACTCATGCAAAGCTGGCCAACTGGGGATTGGATCATCTTCATATTGTAAAGGAGGCGAAGATCTTAGATGCTGGCTGTGGTGGCGGAGCCAATGTGAAACGACTTTTAGAAAAAGCGGCACAAGGTCATGTGACTGGACTTGATTATTCAGAAGTCAGTGTGAAAGAAGCTTCAAAAGTTAATAAGAAGGCTATTAAGGATGGAAAGTGTGAGAGCACACAGGGTGATGTTCGTACACTGCCTTTTGCAGAAGATAGCTTTGATTTGATCACAGCCTTTGAGACGGTCTACTTTTGGTTTGATCTAGCAGAAACATTTAAAGGGATTAGAAAAATCCTTAAGGATGGTGGCACAAATGAGTCAGATGGGCATGATCAAACAGCTGTAAAGTTTTCTAAGATCATTGATGGGATGAAGCTTTATGATGCGAAAATGTTAACGGAGTCTTTAAAACAGGCAGGATTTACTAAGATTACAACGGATCAAAAGGGTGTCTGACTTGTCGTCGTCGCTAAATAATAAAAAGTGTTTCCAAAAATCATAAAGGACAGATCAAAAGAGTTGATAATCAAGAAAATCGTGATAAGATAAAAGTTATCACTTTGGAGGAAAGATTATGACTTTTATCATTATTTTTGTTTTAGCTCTGATCGCCTGCGCCTGTGGTTTTAAGCAATATGTCTGGTTTATTTCCTTAGGCTATGGGGCTGCCATTGCTTTCATCGGCGCAGGATTACTTGTGACGTTTCACTCACATCTGATCATTGCAACGTTATTACAATGTCTATTGTTGATCATTTATGGCTGTCGCTTATCTGGTTATCTGATTTATCGTGATATCAAGACAGCCTATAATCGTCGTATGAAAGGAGAAGTCAAGTCCAACAAGGATGTTGGCATGGGTGCGAAAATCGGCATCTGGATCTCTGCGAGCTTACTGTATGTCTTACAGACTTCACCGGTGACGTTTCGACTGATCGCTCAAGCAAAGATGGATGGCTTCTTAATCGCTGGACTTATCATTTCAGTGTGTGGCTTAGTCTTAGAGACAAGTGCTGATTTGCAGAAGAATAAGGCAAAGAAGAAAAATCCAAAACGTTTTGTCGACACAGGACTCTTTAAGCTTGTGCGTTGTCCAAACTATTTTGGTGAAATGACATTTTGGACTGGGATCTTTATTTCCGGCATCAGTGTTTACCATGGTCTTGAATGGCTTGTTGCGGTTCTTGGTTATATTGGCATCATCTATGTTATGTTTGGTGGGGCTCGTCGTTTAGAGATCCGTCAGGATAAGAACTATGGCAATGATCCACAGTATCAGCATTATAAGAAGACAACACCGATCATGATTCCATTTATTCCACTTTACTCAGTCAAGAAGTATAAATGGCTGGTGGCCTAGTTTATGAAAGAAACAAATCATCAGGAGCTAGAAGGCTTTACCTTAACGATGGCCATTCTAGACTTGATTCCAGTCTTATTCTTTAGTATTGGGGCAGGAATCTTGGCTTCCCGCTTTAATAGTCTTTTCTTTCGCATCGGGATCATTCTTGTGATCGTTGCCGGCAGTTTAAAAGCACTATGGAAGTTTGTCATTGCTTTAGTGCATAAGGATGTGCATTTCTTAAGTCGTCAGATGCGTTATCTAATGCCACTTGGCTTTCTTCTGGCCTTGATCTCACTCTTGATCAATCAGTGGTCCATGGAAGCTGTCATTCATCATATTATGACATTTCCATCATTCTTATTTCTCATCATTGGGATCCTTGGCATCTTCGTTTTAGCATGGCATGGGAAACACTATGATGTAAGAGATGCGAAGGCCAACTGGCGTGAGCAGATGATCAATGGCATCGTTCAGTTATGTATTATGCTCTGTATCTTATTTTAATCATTGAGGTCTATTCATGTATGGACCTCTTTTTGTTAGGTTTGAAATGCAAATGCATGCGTGATAAGATAGTAAAGCAATAAACGGAGGGATATTTTGTGATGAAAAGAGAATTAATGATGGGACTGTCTTTATTACTCAGTGCCTCTATGATGAGTGGATGTGCGGGGCCACGTAAGACTGGTCATGAAAATGAAACCGTGAAATCTAGTGAATCCACATCGACAAAGAAAGACTCTAATGATCAGAAGGATTCTACTGATCAAAGTGATACACAGGATCAAAAGAAAGTGACAGAAAAGAAAGCAACTCAAAAGACAAATTCAAGTCAGAAGAAGAACGAAACAAAGAATACGACAGATAAAAAGAAAACGACAAAGAAAGCGACAACGTCAAAGACGACCCAAACGAATAATTCGTCGACGAAGGCAGCTTCTCAAGGCAAGACGATCTGTATTGATGCTGGCCATCAGCGCTATGCCAATACTGGCTTAGAAGCCATTGGCCCAGGTTCAAGTACCAAGAAGATGAAAGTCACTGGCGGTACCCAGGGTTCCTTTACAAAGGTACCAGAAAGTGTTGTCAATTTAGCAACTGCGAAAAAGTTAAAGCAAATTTTGATCAGCCGTGGCTATAAAGTGGTTATGGTCCGTGAAAGCCAGGATGTGAATATTTCTAATATTCAGCGTGCACAGATCGCTAATAAAAGCGGCTCTGATCTCTGCATCCGTATCCATTGTGATGGCTCTGGTGTTTCATCAGTTCATGGTTACTTTATCTTGACACCATCTCATAACAATAAGTATTTATCTTCAAGCATTGTTGATCAATCATTGAAGCTTACAAAGTGCTTATTACCAGCGATTCAGAAGACAACTGGTGCCAATAACCGTGGAATCTCTTATCGTGATGATTTAACAGGGACGAACTGGTCAAAGATTCCAACTGTCTTAGTGGAAATGGGTGAGATGTCTAATAAACAGGAAGATGAAGCTTTAGTGACTTCTGCTTATCAGGAAAAGATGGCTCAGGGTATGGCCAATGGCATCGATGACTATTTTAAGTCTTAGGATGTTGTTATGCATAAAACGTATGGAGATCCATAACATGTAAGCATTTCCAATCAAACAAGTCATTTGATAGAATGGGCAAGAACAAAAGTTCATGCTCATTTTTATTATGAGTTGTGAAATAAAGAAAAGAGATTAGTAAAAATGAAAAAGCCATATATTGTCTGTCATATGAAGATGTCCATCGATGGACGCATCGATTGTGCCATGACAGAAAAGATCCAGGGCGTTACTGAATACTATGAAACATTAGAAGCCTTAGAGGCTC
>ONFH01000119.1 GCA_900317015.1 uncultured Erysipelotrichaceae bacterium
ATCATGCTGGCAAGAAAAAAAAGAGCTCAGAATACTTTCTGAACTCATAAATTGGAATATCCAAACGTCCTTAACTTAATGACATTGGGGTGAGCCTACATTTTTTTCTCACTGCCTAGGAAAGCGCTTTATAAAATAATCATTTCATAATTGTGGTCTATGAGAATATTGTTTATACTCATACGAAAGGGGTCTTAGAAAATGAAAAAGAAACAAATCGGATCTGTTGTTCTGATGAGCACATTACTGCTTAGTGGATGTGGAACATCGACAACGGTCAAAACCAAGACGACCGCTTTTCAAGTGGTCGCCTGCTCACGTTCTTTAGGGGACATGTGGCAGCTTGCCGGCGGTCATCTTACCGGTGTGACGATCGATGGAAAGGACTTAGGAAAACATATTCCCATCGTCGGGACACTAATGCGTCCTAACGTTGAAAAGATCGTCGCTTTAAAGCCAAGTAAGGTATTATTGACGGGAGACATTCCTACGCAGCAGAAAGTCAAGGCTTCACTGACTGAGGCGAATGTAAAAGTGGAAAGCGTCGATGTCAATAATTTTCATGACTACGACAAGTATATGAAGGAATTTACGACGGAAAACCATCGTCAGGATCTTTATAAGAAAAATGTGACTGATGTGAAGACACGTATCGATCAGATCAAGAAGAAAGTCAAATTTAAGAAACAGACATATCTCATGATCAGAGTGTCATCAATGAAAAATAAAGTGTTAAAGAAGGATTACTTTGCGACAGAGATCGCCGATGCGATGCATATGCAGAACATTGCCGATGATTCGAGTCATTTAAGTGAGATCAATGTCGAAGAGGTCGTCAAAAAGAATCCTGACTATATTTTTGTGATCTATCAAGGCGAAGCCAAGCAGGCAAAGGCAGCCTATGCCAAAGTGGCCAAAGAACCAGGATGGTCCGATCTTTCAGCGGTGAAGAACAAAAAAGTCAAAGTGCTTCCTAAGAACTATTTCCAGTTCAAGCCAAATGCACAATGGGATAAGGCCTATGCATATCTTTACGACTATCTCTCTTAAGAAGATCATCATCACGGGAATGATCTTGACGTGTCTTGTCTTGATCTTATCTCTGCTTTCTGGTTCAGCTATATCGTTTGATCAGCTTTTTTTCGGTCATCTTAGTGAAAGTTCTCAGCTCATCTTATGGAAGATTCGCTTGCCTCGCTTTTTAGCGGCTTATTTTGTCGGCGCATCTTTAGCCATCAGTGGCCTCATCTTACAAAGTGCTCTTAATAATGCTTTAGCTTCACCAAGTGTTATCGGCATCAATTCCGGAGCCGGTTTCTTTACACTGGTGGCAGCTTTTTTCTTTCCTTATTTTATGGAAGGACGCATGCTCATGAGCTTTCTAGGTGCTTTAGTGAGTGCAATGATCGTTTATGGGATCAGCTCCAAAGCTTCACTGAGTAAGACGACATTGATCTTAGCTGGTCTGGCCGTCAATAGTTTTATGAGCGGCCTTGTCAATGCGATGATCACATTCTTTCCGGAGACAGTCGGTGATAAGGTGGCCTTTAACTTAGGTGGCTTTTCAACGGTCATTCTCTCTCAGCTTGATTTTGCGATTCCGCTTATAATCGTAACGACAATGTTTGTTTTCCGTTTAAGCAAGGGGATGGATATACTTTTATTAGGAGATGAGATGGCGCAGAGCCTCGGCGTTAATGTACGACGCTTACGTTTTCTGCTCATCTTTTTCACCGCTTTGTTAAGCGGTCTGTCCGTATCGATCTGTGGCCTGATCAGTTTTGTTGGCTTGATCGTGCCTCATATCGTCCGCCGTCTCATAAAAGGAGACAGCCGCATGCATATTGCGGCCTGTGGTCTTTATGGAGGATGTTTCTTAGTCTTGTGTGACCTTCTTGCCAAGTCATTATTTGCCCCTTATGAATTACCGGTTGGTTTACTGATGAGTCTGATCGGTGCCCCATTTTTTATCTATCTGCTTATTCATAAGAAAAGGAGACTTTCATTATGATCACGATCAGGAACTTAGCGGTCAGTTATCATGAGAAACAGGTGCTCTTTGTAAAGGATCTAACATTTGCAAGAGGAGAGATCATCAGTGTGATTGGCCAAAATGGGGCCGGAAAATCAACGTTAGAGAAAAGTTTGTCTAGGCTAACTCAATATAAGGGTGATATCTTAATAGATAGGAAGGATTTGAAAGAGCTTACAGAAAGAAAGCGGGCAGAACGGATCGTTTACCTGCCTCAGTCGCAGCATTCTCCAGCGATGAGCGTGAAAACGCTCGTAAGTCATGGACGATTTCCTCATCTTGGCTATAGTCATATCTTAAAAGAGGAAGATGAAAAGATCATTGCGGAGGCGATGGAAGCGACGCATGTCGCAAGACTTCAAGAACGTTTTCTTGATGAACTGTCCTTAGGGGAAAGACAGCGTGCTTATTTAGCAATGATCATTGCGACACAAAGTGATTATCTGCTTTTAGATGAGCCGACAACTTATCTTGATCTAGGCAGTACCATGGAGCTGATGGAGATCCTTTTGAACTTAAAAAAACAAAATAAAGGCATCATGATGGTGGTCCACGATCTGCCTTTCGCCTTTACGATCAGTGATCGACTGATCCTGTTAGATCATGGCGAAGTGAAAAAGATCGGAACACCAGCAGAGATGCTTGAAGATCAAAATGTGCTTTATGCAAGCTTTCATGTCGGGATCAAAAAGATCAATGATGCAAGCTTGCTTTACCAATATGTCATCGTGAAATAAGGAGGAAACTATGGGATTTGTCATGAATCAGGAAGAGTTTTCAAAAACAATTGAAAACCTTTCAAAGAATTATCGCTTATATGCGCCAGTTATTAAAAAGGGAGAAGGGCGCTGCTTAGATGAAGATATCGTTAGATATGACTTCGTGACGAAAGCGGAAGAAATCGAATTAGAATTAAAGTCAGATTATTCTTTTAAGGAGATTCTTTTACCTTTATCAGAAACATTATTTTTCTTTACAGAAAATGAAACAAAAGTTGCGGATAAAAATACGTCTGATGTCTTAGTCTTCTTAAGAAGCTGTGATCTGCATGGCTTAAGAAGATTAGATGATATGTATTTAAGAAACGGAAAAGAAAAAGATTTCTTCTATAGCCGTATTCGTGAACATGTCCAGTTTGTCTTGATCGGCTGCCCTCATTCTTACAAGGACTGCTTCTGTGTCGATATGGGTGCAAACAAGATCGATGAAGGCTATGTCTTTACGATCGAACCTAAAGGTGACGGCTTTGCCAGCGAGATCAAGGATGACGATTTTACAAAGTATTTCGTTGGTCAAAGCGAACATGTCAAAGTCAGCTATGTCACGGAAAATGAAACGAAGGTCAATGTGCCTAACAATGTTCCGCTTTCTATTTATAAGTCTGATTTCTGGCGTGAATATGATGCACGATGCATCGCTTGTGGACGCTGCACGATCGTCTGTCCAACATGTACGTGCTTTACAATGCAGGATACGTTCTATGATCCAAATGGAAAAGTTGGGGAACGTCGTCGTGTGAATGCCAGCTGTATGATCGATGGCTATACGAATGTCGCTGGCGGTGGCGAATATCGTAAGCCACATGGGCAGCGTATGCGTTTTAAAGTGCTTCATAAGATCAAAGATTATAAAGCCCGCTTTGGTTATAATATGTGTGTAGGCTGTGGACGCTGTGACATGGTATGCCCAGAATATATTTCTTTTTCAACATTGATCAATAAGTTAGATGATCAGATCAAGAAGGAGGCAGAATAAGATGGACAATGCTTATATTCCATTTCCTTCTAAAGTTTTAGAAGTCATTAAACATACAGAGACAGAATATACATTCCGTTTAGAATTTTCTGGTGATGTGAAACCAGGCCAGTTCTTTGAAGTGTCCATTCCAAAATATGGCGAAGCGCCTATTTCAGTCAGTGGCATTGGCGAAAACTTTGTCGATTTAACGATTCGTCGTGTTGGTGTCGTGACCAATGAAGTGTTTGAAAAATATGTTGGTGATACTTTACTTTTAAGAGGCCCTTATGGTAACGGCTTTGATGTGGATCTCTATAATCAGGGGGAAACTGTCGTCATTGCCGGCGGGACAGGTGTTTCACCAGTAAGAGGTGTCATCGATGCTTTAAGCAAATCAGATGATCCACAAAATAAATATGCGATCGTCGGCTTTAGAAGCCCTGATCATATGCTTTTTAGAGATGACTTAAAAGTCTGGGATGAAAAGTTAAACTTAACAGTCACAGTTGATGGTGCGGATGAAGGCTATCAGGGCAAGATCGGATTAGTGACAAAATATATTCCAGATCTTCCAATCAAGGATGTCAATACAGCCAAAGCTGTCGTTGTAGGTCCACCAGCGATGATGAAATTCTCTGTCATGGGATTATTAGATAAAGGCTTTAAAGAAGAAAATATCTGGGTCTCACAGGAACGTCGTATGTGCTGTGGCCTTGGCAAATGTGGACACTGCCGTATTGGGGAAAAGTATGTCTGCATTGATGGTCCAGTATTCAACTATACAGAATCAAAAGGTTTGATCGACTAAGGAGGTAAAATCAATGGGATTAGATGTAAATGCAAAGAAAATGATGAAAAATGCCTTTCGTGTCTCTAAAGTAAGAGGCGAAACGGCTTCCCGTGTCAGAATTCCTGGTGGTCTGATCGACGCGAAGAGTTTAGCAAAGGTCACGGAGATCGCCGAGAAATATGGCAATGGCAACATCTTTATTACAAACCGTCAGGGCATTGAAATTCCTGGTATCAAATGGGAAGATGTCGATGCGGTAAAAGAAGAACTTCAGTCGATCATTGATGCTATCGGTACCAATCAGGTCGATGATGAAACGGGTTACCCAGCCAGCGGTACAAGAAACGTCGTTGCCTGTCCAGGGGCAAGACTTTGTCCATTTGGCTGCTATGATACAACGGAATTCGCACATAAGATGGAAGATGTGATCTTCCCCAATAACCGTCATGTTAAAATCGCTTTTACTGGTTGTTCGAATGACTGTGGGAAAGTGCGTATGGATGATATTGGCGTCATGGGTATGACGGAACCACAGTATGATCCTGATCGCTGCATTGCCTGTGAACAGTGTGTCAAATGGTGTAAGAAGAGATCCGTTGGTGCTTTATCGATGGTCAATGGCAAAGTGTATCGTGATCCTGACCTCTGCATCGGCTGTGGTGTGTGTGTTCATTATTGTCCAACACGTGCCTGGACACGAAGCAAGGAACATTATTTCCGTGTCGTTTTATTAGGCCGTACGGGGAAAGTCAATCCGCGTTTAGCAGAAGACTTTGCGAAATGGCTTGATGAAGACTCCATTTTAAAGATGGGACACAATCTTTATGCTTATATTGAAGACTATATTTCGAAAGATGCCCCTAACGGGAAAGAACATGTTGGTTATATTGTCGATCGTACTGGCTTTGAGACATTCTATAAGTACCTTATGAAAGATGTGACACCTGGCCCTAAAGCGGAAATTGCGACGACGATGTACTGGGGCGGTAAACGCTACGATCGTTCTAATAATCTGAAGTAATGAAGGGCATCTTAATCGTTCATCATGGTACCTTCGATCATGAGGCGAAAGCACGTTCGCTTGATCGTCTCTATCAGGAGAGTCTACATCTGGCCGATGTCGTTATGGAATGTTATGTGTCTCAAAAGATCTTAGCCAAAGAAGGACTTTCTCTTGATGATGCCATGAAGAAGATGTGTGATCTAGGTGTCGATGATCTGCACGTCTATAATAGTTTGATCGTACCAGGAAGGGCTTATAAACAATTTTTAAAAACGGTCATTCCTTACTCTACATTCTTTAGACACTTGACTCTTGAAAAACCGCTTTTAAATGAGCAGACGGATTTTTCAAATCTTGCCCGCATTTTAGCAAAGAACTACCCAATCGAAGCTGACAAGCAATATGTGCTTGTCGGTCATGGGGCAGATGCAGAAGTGAATAAGATGTACAGCCGCCTCGAAGCAGCTTTCTTGAAACTTGACTATACGCAGGTGCATTTCGCCTTATTAAGAGGACATCCTGCGATTGAAGATCTGTTTGATGAGCTGGATCCAAAAAAGAAAGTGATCGTCTGTCCTTTGATGATGAGCGCTGGTCATCATGTCGCTCATGATGTAAAAGATGATCAGGAGTCATCGATTGAAAGAAAACTCATTGATGCGCATTTCGATGTCGAAGTGTTAGATCAGGGACTTTTGGAATATCAGGATATCAGAGATTTGATTATTCCTAAGATTGATAGATAGAAGAAGGGAGGATATTCAGAAGAGTATCCTCTTTTTGATGGAGGTTATAAAATGTCGAAGAAGAAAGTCAGAAAACCCAAAAAGAAAAACAATCAAAGAAAGAAAAATCATCCCCCAAAGAAACAAGTCGAAATTGAAACTGTTGAGGAAATTATTCTCGAAGATCCAATTACGCATGAAAGAACGAACGTCTCAGAGCTGATTCGTAATGATGATGGCATAACGACAAGCATTCATGATCTACAGGTGATCTATGATGCCTATTCACGACCAGATTCGCCGATTCGTGATGAAAAGAAAGCGTTTAAGATCCTAAAACGTTTAGCAGATCTCGGCGATATGAGAGCCTGTGGTGTTTATGGGGGTACATTGCTAGAAAATGGTCAGGAAAAGGCAGCTCTTCCTTATATTAAAAAGGCGGCTGCGGCTAATGATTTCTCAGGACTGTTTAATTATGGTCTTTATTATTATAATCATAAAAAATATCAAAAAGCTTTTGACTATTTTTGTAAGGTGAGTGATCTCGGAAATGATGAAGATGCAGCCTTTAACGCCTTTATCATTGCTCAAAATAATCTTGAAGATTCTAAAAATGCGCAAAAGTGGTTTAATCAAGCCGCAAAGCTTGGCAGTGAAGATGCGAAAAAGGATCTTTGGTATTTTAATTTGAAACAACCGTTTGATCATCGTGATGAACAAGTGGCTTTGCAAGCCCTCAAGGATGATTTGGCAAGTTCTGATCAAAAAACGACTCGTGAATTATTTTATGAGCTGGCTTACACCTATGTGGTCACGGAGATGTCCGAACATCAGTTTTTTGAAATGCTTTCAAAACTTAAAGATGATATCGATGATGTCATTTATGCGAAAGCGGAATGTTATGCCTTTGGCATTGGAACAAAACCTGATGCGCAAAAAGCGAAGGATTACTATGAGAAGGAAGCTTATGATCGTTTAGGGCAGATGTACTGCAAATATGTGGACCTTAATGATCCTCTAAGTGCCTTTATGAAAAGGGGAAAGAACAATAAGGCTTGTGCGTACTTTGCTGGTAAGATGCTTTATAATGGCACCTATGGCAAGCGTGATGTGGATCTAGCCGTCAAGTATCTGAAAAAGAGTCAGTCGGTGACATACCCACGTACGATCTCGGCTTTGGCTCATATTTATTTCTACGATGAAAAGTATGAAGATGTAGATCTAGGACTAGAGATCCTTGAAGATTATGACCATTATCGTCTCTATGGTCGTGACATAGAAAACTTGAAAGATCTCTATAGTCTTTATCATTATGGTCTTGGTGTTGACGTGGATGAAGAGAAGGCTTTAAGCTTTACACAATATTTAGGCTTTTATCGGCTCTGATCATTTCGAGAAATGAGAAAAAAGTTTTAAGGATAATATCATGTATTCTTAACTTTAATTTTAGATTAAAAGAAATAAAACTTTAAATTGACCATCTATCATGGTA
>ONFH01000274.1 GCA_900317015.1 uncultured Erysipelotrichaceae bacterium
CAGTTGAAACGATACTGAGTCAAATTTAGTCAAGTATACATTTTATACAAATGAATATACTTTTTCATAAAGTTTTTACTCTACCTTGTTTCATTCTACCATAAAAGGTCCCCTAGCATAACTAGAGGACCTCTCATTCAATGAATTCGAATTATTTCTTTTCAGCAGCTGCTTTACGACGAGCTTCGTTACGAGCATCTCTTTCCTTAGCATATTCAGGATATAAATCCTTGTAAGGAGTTTCGTAATCGTAAATGTCAATTAAGATCTGTTCCATATCTTTAACGATAGGCATACGTGGGTTAGCTGGAGTACACTGGTCTTCATAAGCGTTCATAGCCATTCTGTGAACAGATTCCATCCATTCATCACGGCCAATGCCCTGAGACTTAATGTTCGTTGCACCGCCGACTTTTACCCATAACTGTTCAACAGCCTGTGCGAACATTTCAACACCTTCTGCATCAGTCTTTGGATGTAAACCGATTAATTCAGCTAATTCTCTATACTTACGATCTGCTTTATAATCTTCGATCTTTGGCCATACATTTAACTTCGTTGGTACTGTACCATTATATCTGATCACGAAAGGTAATAAGATACCGTTAGCACGACCATGAGGAACATGCCATTCGCCACCGATCTTATGAGCTAATGAATGGTTCATACCTAAGAAGGCATTAGCGAAAGCCATACCGGCGATCGTAGCAGCATTGTGCATCTTGATACGAGCTTCAGGATCAGCATTTAATACTGAGTTCTCTAAGTTTTCGAATACTAACTTAACAGCCTGTTTAGCCCAGCCATCAGTATAGTCAGAAGCTAACATTGAAACATAAGCTTCCATTGCATGTGTTAAGACATCGATACCAGTATCAGCGGCAATCGTAGCTGGAACTGACATTGTGAATTCTGGGTCGTTGATGGCAATTGTTGGTGTTAATGAGTAGTCAGTTAAGGCATACTTAACGTTGTTACGAGTATCAGTAATGATAGCGAATGGAGTGACTTCAGCACCAGTACCAGAAGTTGTAGGGATGGCAACTAATACGGCTTTCTTACCTAATTCTGGGAACTTGATTGCTCTCTTACGGATATCCATGAACTTCTGTTTGATATCATCGAAGTTAACTTCTGGATGTTCGTACATTAACCACATAACCTTAGCAGCATCCATTGCAGAACCACCACCTAATGCGATGATCGTATCTGGCTGGAATGAACGCATTAATTCAACACCCTGATTAACAACTTCAAGAGTTGGGTCAGACTGAACATCTAAGAATAATTCAAGATCAACTTTGTTTCTTCTTCTCTTGATAACATCTTCGATCTTGCCAACATAACCTAAGTTATACATACCACGGTCAGTGATGATCATAGCCTTGTTCATAACTTTCATATCTCTTAAGTATCTAATAGAATTACGTTCGAAATAGATCTTTGGAGGAAGTTTAACCCACTGCATATTATTATTACGTCTCCCGATTCTCTTAATATTTAATAAGTTTGCTGTACTTACGTTGTTAGAGACTGAGTTATGTCCATAAGAACCACAGCCTAATGTTAATGATGGTAAGAAGGCATTGTATACTGAACCAATTCCACCGAATGAAGATGGAGCATTTTCAATAATACGGATTGCTTTTACACGTTTACCAAATTCAACTGTGATGTCATGATTTGTTGTATGGATGGCAGCTGAGTGACCTAAACCATTGAATTCAACAGACTGTTCAGCCTTTGAAATACCATCTTCAGTAGATTCAGCTCTTTCCATAGCTAAGACTGGAGATAATTTTTCTCTTGTTAATGGTTCATTAGGACCGATTTCAGCACATTCTGCAACTAACATCTGAATGTCATCAGGAACTGTGAAACCAGCCTGAGCAGCGATCCAAGTTGCAGGTTTACCAGCGACTTTACCATTTAATTTAGCGTTTTCTACGCCTTCGCTGTAAGCTTCATAACCGAACATGAATTTTTCAAGCATTTTCTTTTCTTCGGCATTGACATAATATACATGATATCTACCAAGTTCAGCTTTGAATTCATCATAGATTTCATGGTCAACGATACAGTTCTGTTCAGAAGCACAGATCATACCATTATCGAATGTCTTTGATAAATAAACATCGTTGGCAGCTCTCTTTAATTTACAAGATTTTTCAACATATGCAGGAACGTTACCAGCACCTACACCTAAAGCAGGTTTCCCTTTAGAGTAAGCGGATTTAACCATTGCGTTACCACCAGTAGCTAAGATCGTAGCAACACCAGGATGTTCCATTAAAGCATTCGTTGCATGCATTAATAATGAACCCTGAGCTACGTTAGAAGGTTTCATTGGTAACCACTGGATACAATCCTTAGGAGCACCAGCCTTAACAGCAGCTTCGTACATAACTTTTGCAGCTTCTACTGAAGAGTCATGAGCACCTGGATGGAATGAGAAGATAATTGGGTTACGAGTCTTCATAGAGATCAAAGACTTGAAGATTGCCGTTGAAGTTGGGTTAGTAACTGGAACGATCCCGCAGATTACACCAACTGGTTCAGCGATTTCAGTGATTCCAAGTAATGGATCTTCATGAATAATACCAACTGTCTTTGTATGACGCATGTTGTTTGTTACATATTCGCAGGCGAATAAGTTTTTAACGGCTTTATCTTCAAAAACCCCACGGCCTGTTTCATCAATAGCTAATTCAGCTAAATAACCATGATGGTCAAGTCCAGCAACTGACATTTTAGCAACGATGTAGTCGATCTGTTCCTGATCCATCTGTTCAAATTTGTCAAGAGCAACTAATGCTTTCTTGACCATCGTATCAATAGCAGCATCGATTTGTTCTTCGGTCTGCCATTCTTTTACTTCTTCTTGTTTCATTTCGTTTTCAGCCATTTTAATAATCCTCCGTTTTTTAAATGGTTATCTTTCTTTGACGCATACATCATACAATACCTTATTTTAGATTGCAATAAGATTTGTGAAATATTTAACGATTTGTGAAATTGCTATCGTGTTAACGTTTACATTTTATCTTTTTGACAAATGTAAGCACCTTACATTATCAATATTTACAAATATGATAGATAATTTTCATATATTCATCATGCTTGCTTGTGATGTGTAAAAGAATTTCATCTTCTATAAAGATAGTTATTTTTCTAGCAATAAGCTCATTTTTGGCCCTTGATCTGCCTAAAAATAACGATTTTTATATCTTTGATCTCTTCACTTATTGTGATGAATATATAAAAAAAGAGAAGCATCAAAAAGTGATGCTCCCCTCCGATATTATATTAGTCTAATGCAGCGACCATAGCTAAGAATGAATCTTCTTTTAATGAAGCTCCACCAACTAAAGCGCCATCGATATCAGGCTGTTCAAGTAAAGCCTTGATCGTGTTAGGTTTAACAGATCCGCCATACTGAATTCTGATCTTATCAGCAGTTTCCTGATCATATAAATCAGCAATTACGCTTCTGATATAACCACAAACGTCTTCTGCGATTTCATTAGTAGCTGTCTTACCAGTACCAATTGCCCAGATTGGTTCATAAGCGATAACTGTCTTTTCAACGTCTTCTTTAGCAACATCTTTATAAGCAGCTGTTACCTGAGTCTTAACAACGTCATGAGTTTCGCCAGCATCATACTGAGCTTCTGATTCACCAACACAAACGATTGGGTTGATGCCGTTCTTTAATGCCTGAAGCATCTTTAAGTTAACTGTTTCATCAGTTTCACCGAAATACTGACGTCTTTCAGAGTGACCGATAATTGTCCAGTCAACGCCGATTTCTTTTAACATAGCAGCTGATACAGCACCAGTGTAAGCACCGCTGTCTTTGAAGTGCATATCTTCAGCAGCAACGATTAAATGCTTTGCTTCTTTAGCTGCAGGCAAGTCTAAGTAAGGAGTAGCGATCCCCCAGTCAGCCTTGTCATTTAATTTATCATCTACTGCAGCAACGAATGCTTTTGTTTCTGCAATAGTCTTGTTCATTTTCCAGTTTCCAACTACGATTGGTTTTCTTGCCATTTTCTATGATCTCCTTTAATTATTTGTCATCAACAGCTGCGATACCTGGTAATACTTTACCTTCCATGTATTCAAGAGAAGCACCGCCACCAGTAGAAATATGAGATACCTGATCAGCGAAACCTAACTGCTTAACAGCTGCTGCAGAGTCACCGCCACCGATGATCGTATTAGCACCGTCTAATGCAGCTAATGCCTTACATACTTCAATTGTACCTTTTGCGAAGTTTGGCATTTCGAATACGCCCATAGGACCATTCCAGATAACTGTCTTAGCGCCCTGTAAAGCGTTCTTGATGTTTTCAACAGACTTAGGACCGATATCTAATCCCATGTATCCATCAGGGATGTCACCTTCGAAAGTCTTGATATCGCCTTCATTAGCGAAAGCTGTGTTACATACGGAATCAACAGGTAATAATAACTTGTCGCCGCCTTTTTCGATGTATTCCTTAGCTAAGTCGACTTTATCTTCTTCAACTAAAGAAGAACCAACTTTGTAGCCCTGAGCTTTAGCGAATGTGAAAGCCATACCGCCACCGATGATGATCTTATCAGCGATCTTTAATAAGTTGTTAATAACACCGATCTTTGAAGAAACCTTAGAACCACCTAAGATGGCAACTAATGGTCTTTCTGGATCATTAACAGCTTTGCCGATATAAGCGATTTCTTTTTCAAGTAAGAAACCAGCAGCTGCAGGATGTAAGTATGTTGGAATACCTACTGTAGAAGCATGAGCTCTATGAACTGAACCGAATGCATCTTCTACGAAAACATCACCTAAAGATGCCCAATATTTACCAAGTTCAGGATCATTCTTTGTTTCACCTGGTTCATAACGAGTGTTCTGAACTAAGATGACCTGACCATCATGAGCTTCCTTAATAGCGTTTTCTAACTTTTCGCCACGAGTTGCATCTACGAATTCAACATCTCTGTTTAATAATTCAGCTAATCTAGGTGCAACAACAGCCATGTTGTTCTTAGCCTTGTCTTCTTCTTTCTTAATTTTTCCTAAGTGAGAGAATAAGACAACTGCCTTAGGATTGTGATCCAACAAATAGTTGATTGTTGGTAATGCGGCAACGATTCTGTTGTCGTCTGAAATTGCTTTTCCTTCATCTTTTAGTGGGACATTGAAGTCAACACGTACAAGCACTGTCTTGCCAGTAACATCAATATCTCTGATTGTTAATTTATCCATTTTATCTGTCCTCCATGACTGCATTATATCACTCGTTAAATTTCTTTTCAATTAAATATAGGGACGTGAAAAGAATTTGGATGATTTTTAACATGTTCTTAAAAAAAGACAC
>ONFH01000005.1 GCA_900317015.1 uncultured Erysipelotrichaceae bacterium
CTTCTATTCATATTGAAAGATATCAGAATACGGTCGCTCAAAAGGCTCATGCTATCTTAAATGAAGCGGATCGCAGTGCTGATTTTGACCCTGATGTTGTCAATCAGAAGATTGCCGATATGGTGAAAGAAGAAACGTATAAGACATTAGATCATGTTCTTTATGAAGCAAGTAATGTCATGAAGAACGCCTTTGCGAGATCTGATGCATAAAAAATAAAATAAAACAAAGCAAGGTTGATAGACTTTTACATCTGTCAGCCTTTTTTTATTGATAATTCTTATACAAAGATGCCTTGTAAAAATGAAAACGCATTATTTGCCAAGCTTTTCACATATTTTATCGGACTTACATGAATATGATAAAAGCATGAGGTGATGATCATGAACACAAAAGAAGTGACGTTCTTCGCCCTAGGAACCGTCAATAAAATCAAAGTTTATTATCACAAGGAAGAGGAGATGGTCAGTGATACGCTTGATCTGATCGTGGAAAGAATACAAAACATTTCTCATGCCTGTAATTTTTATGATGAACATAGTGAAGTTGGTTTGATCAATTCTTTTGCTGGAGAAAAGAAAGTCAGAGTCTCCAACGATACGTTAAGAATTATTCAAAAAGGCAAAGACTATTCGATCAAGACCAATGGACTCTTTGACATCACCACCGGGGTCCTCACAAAACTGTGGGACGTTAATCATAATGATGGAAAACTGCCTTCACTCTTTAAAATTCATCAAGCCAAGAAGTTAGTCAATGCGCAGGATATTTCTATTGAAGGACATTCTGTTTTTCTCAAGAGAAAAGGGCAAATGATCGACTTAGGTTCAATTGCCAAAGGATATTGTGCTGATTTAACAAAAGAGATCTTATTAAGCGAGGGAATCACGGAAGCTTTCATTAATTATGGCGGAACGGTCATTACGATTGGGCAGAAACGTCGTATTGGTATTCAAGATCCTTTTCAAAAACAGGGCATGATCATGGGCTCGATCGAAGCGCAGAATCAGGCCGTTGTCACCTCTGGCAATTATGAACACTATTTTATGAAAGGTAAAAAACGTTACTCCCATATACTTGATCCTCGTATTGGCCGACCGGTCGATCAAAAGATCGCCTCAGTAACGATCGTTTCACAAAGTGCATTGGCGGCCGATATTTACACGACAGTTCTTTTCATGAAGGCTGATGCCTCTTTGGCCGACGAACTCGTGATCATGAATGATGGTCGTTATTATATGTCTAAAAATTTAAGAAAGGTTTTTGTAAAGTATGATCAATAAAAGAAAATGGCATCTCGTGACAATTGTTAGGCATCTTGTTCAACTGATTGCTTTTCTTGTCATTCCGGGTTTGTTTGCCAGCACCTTAACAGCTATAAAAAGTCTTGTTACGATGATCGTAACAGGTCATTTTGTATTGAATACGTTTCTGTATTTGCTTGTCTTCTTAAGCATCACCATGTTAACGACGATGTTGTTTGGCCGTTTCTTTTGTGGCTTCTTCTGCAGTTTTGGCGCCATGCAGGATCTGCTTTGGGAGATCTCTAAAAGAACGATCAAATGGCGAAAGAAGATTCCAAGTCAAGTCGATCGTCTTTTGAAATGGGTAAAATGGCTCGTTTTATTCGTCTTTCTGATCTTATGGATCTTACAAATCGATTATACCAATGATCCCTGGAGCGTCTTTGCGAAATATACAAGTCTTTCGTCCTGGCAGGATGGCTCTTCCTTCTTGACCCTTGGGGGTGCGCTGCTCATTCTGATCATGATTGGTTCTTTATTTATAGAAAGAGGGTTCTGTCGTTACTTCTGTCCACTTGGTGCGATCTATTCGTTGCTTGCGAAGGTACGTCTATTTAAATTTTATAAGCCTCATCAAAACTGTGGTCAGTGCCAACTATGTTCTTATGAATGTGCCATGGGTATCGATCTTTCAGATGACGTCATCACTTCTGGTGAATGCGTCGAGTGTATGAAATGTGTTTCCTATTGTCCAAAACAAAATGTCAAAGCTTATCCTGATGAGCGGATCATGATTACAGCTTCCGCTGCTTCCATTGCCGGCCTATATTATGTTGGAACCATTGTGCCTCATAGTTCAGAAACTTTGAAGACGTCACAAACGACCACAAAAAGTTATACGAATGGAACCTATACAGGCAGTGGTCAAGGTTTTAGAGGAACAACGAGCGTTAAAGTTATCGTCAAAAATCATCAGATCTCCTCAATTACTGTGACGAGTTATCAAGATGATGAACAATATTTCTCTCAGGCAAAATCGGCAATCATCGATGAAGTGATCAAGACACAGTCTACCGATGTCAGCACGGTCTCCGGAGCGACATATTCAAGTCAGGGCCTTATCGAAGCTATTAAAAATGCGTTATCAAACAAATCATCAAGCGCCTCAGAAACAGAAAGTGATGATTCTAAGGAAGATGCTCACTCATCAAGTGATTTAGAGGATTCAAGTTCATCAAGCGATTCCTCAAGTGAGGAAAGTTCTTCATTAGATTTTCATGATCTTAAAGATGGGACTTATACGGGCAGTGGCACTGGACTAAGAGGAACGACAAAAGTGAAAGTTGTCGTCAAAAACAAGAAAGTGACATCCATTACCGTTACAAGCTATGAAGATGATCAGCAGTATTTTGAATCTGCGGAAACGACTGTGATCAATAATATGATTAAAGCTCAGTCCTTAAATGTGGATGGTGTCAGTGGGGCGACATTCTCTTCAAATAGTATTAAAGAAGCTGTTGCGAAAGCATTAAGCATCACATATACGAATCCGAATGATTCGATGTCTTCAGAAGGCGGACATCACGGAGGATTCCACTAATGAAACAAAGAAAATCACCTGGCCGATACCAGGTGATTTTTGGCTATTTGCAAGATATTGAAAAGTGATGATTTTCGTACTCTTACAAATGCCCTTCATGATGATCTAGTGCTCTCCATGTGTTACGTTACTTGTTGGATATATTTTTTCATGAAGATGCATTAGTTTCAAAAATAGACTAACTAAAAAACTTGTCTCTACACTCATTATTGTATATGATAAGGAAGAGAAAACAAGTAGGATCTTTAGATGATCTAAGTATCTTTTACTTGAGTATTGGAGGCAATCTATGAAAAAAGAAGAAGCAAGGGCCAAAGGCCTATTTGGCAAATGCCCTTATGCAACAGCCCAGCAGCTTTTAAAAGGAAAATGGGCAATCATGATCATGCATGAATTAGAAGGTGGAACGAAACGTTTCAAACAGATCCAGCGTGATATTGATATTACTCAGGCCACTTTGACCAATCAGTTACGCTATATGGAAGAAGAAGGTCTGATCTCCCGTAAGGTCTATCCAGAAGTTCCCCCAAGAGTTGAATATTCACTCACTGACATTGGCAGAGAATTCATTCCTGTTTTACAGGCCATTCAGGTATGGGGCAATAAGTATATTCATTATTTAAAGGAGCAGCAGGTACATGTATAAACTTTATCAAGGAGCACCTCATAGCCCGGTCATCGTGCTCAATGCAGAAAATAATACCGATGAATTATGGGAATTATTAGATCAGAAAGTGTCATTGATCGTTTTTAAAGACTTTGACTGGTTTGATGACTTAAGTCCCTGGCAGATGGATCCGTTATTTAAGGATCAGGGCTTTGGCGGTCATGGCCAGGACTATTTAAGAAAAATAGAAGGAGAGATCCAGGAGGCTATGCGTCAGTTGGAAGAACCAGGAGAATTAATGATCGCTGGTTATTCCTTAGCGGGTCTTTTTGCTTTATATGCCATGTATGAAAGTGATCTCTTTTATGGCGTCATCAGCTGTAGTTCATCGACGTGGTTCAAGGACTTTAAGGATTATGCCTTAAAGACACCCATCAAAAGTCCTGTTCATACTATTTATCTATCTTTAGGAGATAAAGAAAAGAACAGTCGTAATCCCATTATGGCAACGGTTGAAGAGAATACGTTAGCCCTTTATAATAAATATAAAAATGAAGTAGAAGAGACAGTCTTTAAGTATGAAAAGGGCGGTCATTTCAAGGATGAAAATGGTCGTTTAGCCCGAGGCATCTTATGGGCTGTCAAGTAGGAGGAACATATGAAATACGATTTTGAAACGATCATTGATCGTCGTGGAAAAGATGCAATCGCCATCGATGGCATCGGCTCGCATCAGGGCTTCTCACCAGAGGCTCCAGTAAACGGGATGGATGCGATCCCAATGTGGGTGGCAGATATGAACTTTGCGACCGTGCCAACGGTCCAGGAAGAAATGATCAAGCGTGTCCAGCATCCTTGCTTTGGTTATTTCAATCCCACAAAAGAATATTATGATTCGATCATTAGATGGCATAAGATCAGAAATGGTGTTGAAGGTCTCAAACCAGAAAACATTGGCTATGACAATGGCGTCTTAGGCGGTGTTGTTTCTGCTTTAAATGTCCTTTGTTCAAAAGGGGATGAGATCCTTATTCATTCGCCAACTTATGTTGGATTTACACATTCTTTAAAGAATAATGGGTATCAGGCTGTTGATTCCCCTTTATATTTAGATGAAGACAACATCTGGCGTATGGATTATGAAGATATGGAAAAGAAGATCGTTGAACATCATCTTCATACAGCCATCTTTTGTTCCCCATACAATCCAAGTGGACGTGTCTGGGAAAGAGAAGAACTAGAAAAGATGATGGCCATCTTTGAAAAGCATCATGTCTGGGTCGTTGATGATGAGATCTGGTCTGACCTGATCCTTGAGGGTCATAAACATATTCCACTACAGAGCGTGAGTGATTATGCCAAGATGCATACGATCTCCTTCTATGCGCCATCAAAGACATTTAACTTAGCTGGTCTTGTTGGTTCTTATCATATCGTCTATAACGAATGGCTAAGAGATCGTATCAATAAAGAATCAAGCTTATGTCATTATAATGAAATGAATGTTTTATGGATGCATGCATTAATTGGTGCTTATAAGGATGAAGGCTATGAATGGGTCGATGAATTAAATCAAGTTCTGACGAAGAATGTCAATTATGCTTATGATCATATTGTCAAGAACTATGAAGGCATCAAAGTCGGCCGACCACAGGGCACATATATGTTATTCTTACATTGTGAAGACTATTGTAAAGCACACAATATGACGACAAAAGAACTCATCCAAAAGGGTTGGGATGTCGGTGTTTCCTGGCAGGAAGGCACATGGTTCAAAGATCCATGGGGCATCCGCTTAAATCTTGCTTCACCATACAGTCGAATCGTTGAAGCTTTTGATCGTTTAGATCGTTATGTCTTCGATTAATCAAACTGGGCTTGTTCCAGTTTTTTAAATGCGCTCAAGCTCTTCGATAAAGCTTTTCATTTCTTTGGAGATCCATTTATCTTTATGATGAATGATCTGACGAGAAAGGTTCACTTTATAATCCACATCTAATTTGACGAGTGAGCCATCTTTTAAATGCGGATACAAAATATAGTTTGGCAGGAATGTCACCCCATTGGTCCCTTTGACTAATGAGATGATCAGATCAGTGTTTTCTGCCTCAATGACAGGTGCGATCTCAATAGAATGAGAGGCAAGGTCTAAATCAAGCAAGCGGCGATAGGAGGCATTGGGTTCAGTCAAGATCAAAGGTTCCTTGGTGATCTCCTCTAGGGTAAGATGCTTTTTATTGACTAAAGGATGATTTTTAGAGGCGACAAAATAGGCGACTTCCCGCTTTTCAAAGGCAGTTTCTAAGTGCGCATCTTCAATCTTTTGATCGACCAGATAGGCAAAATCAATATCATTAGAAAAAAGCTTATGCAAGAGACCATCGATGGAATCAGTCGTGATCGTAAAAGTGACATTGGGATACTTCTGATGATAAGAAAGCAAAGAGGCATCAAGTAAGGAAGTACATAAAGAATCGATCGTCCCAATACGTAAATGACCCGTCAGTTCTTCGGTGACAAGACTGGCTTTGGCTTCCTCCACTTCATTCAAGATATGGGTCACATGCTCATAAAAGATGTGGCCATCACCAGTTAAAGAAATCGTACGTCCTAAACGATCGAAGAGACGACAGCCTAGTTCTTCTTCTAATTTTTTCATTTGGATCGTGACAGCGGCCTGAGAATAGCCGAGCTTTGTCGAAGCCTTGCTAAAAGAACCGGTCATGACGATCGTCTGAAATGTTCGTAGTTGATTCAATTCCATAAAGTGTCCTCACTTTCAATTCATTTACATCATGGATCATTCACTAACATCCTAACATGTATCTCTTTAAGTATAAATAATTTTAAACGATCTTATAAAATATGTTTAATTTACTTTATAATAAAATCGTCTTATGATAAGGATGAGAGGTGGATCATCATGGAAAAAGAAAGTCAAACGTATCAAGCTTATGTCAAAATCTTAAAAGAAGAATTAAAGCCTGCAATGGGCTGTACGGAACCAATTGCTTTAGCCTATGCAGCTTCATTATCGAGAAAAACGTTAGGGGAAATGCCCGAACGTGTCGTCATGGAAGTTTCTGGTTCGATCATTAAAAATGTCAAAAGTGTTATCGTTCCCCATACCGGTCATTTAAAAGGGTTGAAAGCAGCATGTGCTGCTGGACTTGTCGCTGGTGATCCAGATGCTAAGCTGGAATGCATTGCCCATGTGAATGAAGAAGAAATCGAAGATATGCATCATGCCTTAGAAGACATCGATTTTAAAGTCAAATTCTTAGAAGATGGTCACGTCTTTGATCTGATCGTGACCGCATATAAAGGTGAACATTATGCTAAAGTCCGTTTGACTGATTTCCATACCAATATCGTTCTTATTGAAAAGGATGGCCAGATCCTCTTTCAAAGAGAACTGCAGGCAGAAGAAGAAAGTGATCATTCCTGCTTGAATATGGAAGACATCTGGGATTTTGTCCAAACCGTCGATTTGAATGATATTCAGGATGTCTTAGAAAGACAGATCAATGATAATACGGCCATTGCCAAAGAAGGATTAGCTCACGACTATGGTGCTAATATTGGTAAGGTCATTATGGCTAGTGATCCAGACTGTGTTGCTGTGCGTGCCAAAGCTATGGCCGCTGCTGGCAGTGATGCACGTATGAATGGCTGTGAATTACCAGTTGTGATCAATTCTGGTTCTGGGAACCAGGGCATCACATGTTCTCTCCCGGTCATTGAATATGCCAAAGAAAAGAATGTCTCTCATGAAACTCTGTTAAGAGGTTTAGCTTTGTCCAATCTTGTGGCCATTCATGAAAAGACAGGCATTGGCACTTTATCGGCTTACTGTGGCGCTGTGAGTGCCGGCGCAGGGGCTGGAGCTGGAATCGCCTATGTCTGTGGCGGCAGCTATAAGGATGTCACGCATACGATCGTGAATACGTTAGCCATCGTTTCTGGGATGATCTGTGATGGGGCCAAAGCCAGCTGTGCCGCCAAGATCGCATCTAGTGTGGATGCAGCCATCTTAGGTCTGCAGATGTATTGTCATGGTCAGCAGTTTAAAGGCGGTGACGGCATCGTTGTGAAGGGCATTGAAAACACGATCCGCAATGTCGGACGCCTCGGCCGTGAAGGCATGAAAGAAACAAATAAAGAGATTATCGATATGATGATTGGGGCCTAAGACCCCAGTCATTTTTTTATGGTATAATACTGAAGTATAGGGAGGGTGAGCATATGAATGATTATGAAGCGTTGATCAATAATATGAATAAAGTCTTTGAAAGCCGTCATGTGAATTATGATGCTTATTATTTCTTTTGGTCGACATTTACTTATGTTATGAATTTAGGAAACTCTGTCTCCATTGATCTTACAAATGCCATTTTACAGGTCGCCCATGAAATGAGTGGGGGAACGTTGTTTGATGGCTTGATCATAAAAGTATTGAATGAAGATGAAACGATGATGAATCAGATCAACTATGCGAAGATGGGCAATACCATTTATGATCTGGGACCATTATGGCGTGATTTCATCATGAAAAGAGATGGCGAAGCATTGGAAATGTTAGCGGGTGTATTAAGTGATCATCTCGACGTTCTTGATGAGACACGAAATCAAGTGCTGACGATCATTGCGAAAGAACATGAAAGCTTTCGTAAGACTTTCTATGAACAGTATCTCAAGACAAATACGAAAGCTTATAAGGAGTATCGCCATAAAGTCACTTTTACGATCCATACGATGGTCGTCATCAGTGAATTTTTAGCGCTGGCGAGTGAAGAAGATGAGAATTGGCGTGTATAAATTACCAATGGATGATTATCTTCATCCTGATGTCGATGTGGTCATGATCGATGATTATGAAGATTTGATCACATCGAACTGTGATGAGCTGTATATCAACGTCCAGGCATTAGATGAGTATGAATATTTTTTTCTGCATCACTATAAGACGATCTATACATCTCCAAAAATCTATTTTGTTTGATCATGGTTTGTGGCTTTCCACAAACCATCTATTTCTTTCATAGAATAAATGGCGGATGTGACGACCGATGCGAATTTCATAATAACGGCCACAGCCGCCAACTTCACTCGCTTTCTGATCAATGATCTTAAGGATCTTATCGATCTTATAGCGTGTGCCATCTTCCCAGATAATGTAGATCGGCATTAAGGTCCCATCGAGGCGATTCAATGAGATCACTTCAACATAACGTTTGTAAAGTGTTCGTTCAATAAATTCCTGCATTTCTATCACCAACATTATTATAGTCCTGAAGTTTCCTGATATGCAATGTTAAGAAACAATATTTTACATAAGAACCATAATTTTCACTTTATGATATCCAAAAGTAATAATTAAGAACCTTTCCTGTTTCTCTGCTCTGCGCTTCGATATGGTAGTCACCTTTCTTCTTGAAATTCAATGTCACACTTTTATAGCGATTAGAAAAACGCATGGAAAGAGGCAGATTGCTGCGCCAATACGTGTACGTCAGATATTTTTGTGTACTTAAGGCATCATAGGTTAAGGTGATCTTAACGGTGTAAGGATGCGTAAACTTATAGTAGCCAAAATGCGTATAGTTTCTTTTCTTTGGTCCCATGCTTTCATCGGCGAGCTGATCCTTATAGGGATCGATCGAGGCGTCTGGGACATGATCTTTAAAGTCCTGATCATTTAAGAGAAAGTACTTATAGTCATCATTATCGATCGTCACATCGACATAATAATAACGGTTATACAGCTTGACGAGATTCCATTCATGCTTTTCTCCAGAGTAGGTGCCTTTGATGATGGGAGCATCGATTTTACAATAGGCACACATATCATGAAACAAAGCCGCATAACCACCACAGACCGCTTTTCCTTCAAGCAGAGCACTTCTAGCAGTTGTCCGATGGGCTTTCCCAAAATAGGTCTCATAATCATAATCGACATGTTTAATGATATAAGCATAAATGAGATTGACTTTGCGGACCGGAGAGTAAGTGGAACGGTTGATCTTCTTCATGACATAGGCAAGTTTTTGTGAATAGGCATCTTTTTTTGAGGCCGCCTGACAGCCGACCACAAAACAGAGAACTAAGGATAAAATTAAAAATTTTTTCATAATAATCACCACTTACACCATAGCACGGTTTAAGAGGGTTGCGGATTCAGTTTATGAAACAAAAAAACCGAGATTAAATCTCGGCTTTCTGGATTAGTTGTTAGCGTAGATCGCATCTTCGATATGCTGGATCTCATTATCAAGTTCATCAAGCATCTCATTGATCTCTAAAGTATCGTTATCGATGTTCTGTGAATTGATGTTTTTGTAGAATTCTTTTGTGTCGGTATAAGCTAAGTTATTGAGTACGTCTTTCATGGTCGTTTTCTCCTTTATTTTGAATAGATGGCATCTTCAATGTTCTGAATTTCATTATCAAGATCATTTAAAAGATCATCATTGATCTCTAATGCATCATTGTCGGTATACTGAGAATTCATATCATTGTAGAATTTTTTCGAATTGGTATAGGCTAAGTTATTTAAGATATCCATATGGGGTTCTCCTTTATTTTGTATAGATGGTGTCTTCGATGTTCTGGATCTCATTATCAAGATCATTTGTTAAATGGTCATTGATTTCTAATTCGTCAACATCAACGATCTGTGAGTTTAAGTTTTTATAGAATTCTTTTGTATTGGTATAAGCTAAGTTGTTTAATGTGTTCATAGTCTAAGTCTCCTTTACTTTGTGTAGATGGCGTCTTCGATGTTCTGAATTTCATCATCGATATCAAAGGCTGGAATATAAGATAACTGTGAATTAAGATCACGGTAGAATTTATTGATATTTGTATATGCTAATTTATTTAAGAATGTTAATTTCATATTGAATTCATCCTTTCTCTTTTTTAAAATATATTTGAATGCATTTTAATTTGAAATAGATTACTCAATATTATGTTAATTACTAGTAGAGTGTTTAAATTCATTTTCCTTTGTAAACGGATCTCTCTTTCGTTTACAGCTGCAGTATAGGAATTCTACGATAGATCCACAAGAATTTTAGTTGTCGATTTAATTTGATTAACACGGATTAACGTTTTATTAACAAGAAGTTGTTAATCTTGTTAAAAAAGTGAGGTCATATTATGAAAAACTACATATTTGATCTGTATGGTACCCTGATCAACATCCATACAGATGAAGAAAAAGCCGAATTATGGGAAAAAAT
The DNA here is from genome assembly GCA_900317015.1 of uncultured Erysipelotrichaceae bacterium. GTDB lineage: Bacteria > Bacillota_I > Bacilli_A > Erysipelotrichales > Coprobacillaceae > Intestinibaculum. Next base: position 10,696 of record ONFH01000005.1, read on the forward strand.
GGCTGAATATTACAATGATTTTGGGACGCATTATACAAAAGATAGCCTCAAATGGCGCTATCATGAAATGTGTAAAGAGGAAGCAGATCGCTTAGGTGGCGATTATCCTGAAATCAGACTTGATCGTGTTTTCCTTCGCTTGTTAAAAGAAGGTGGCGGTCAGTCAGACATGGATGATTATGAATGGTGCTTGATCGTTGCTCGTTATTTTCGTGCGATGAGCCGTGATCAGCTGATCGTCTATCCCGGCGCCATTGAATTATTAAAAGAATTAAAGCGTCGCGAAAAGCGCATCTATCTTTTATCCAATGCTCAGACCTGTTTCACTTTAGATGAAATGTTAAAATGTAAGCTGTCGTCTTATTTCCAGGCCATCTATATCTCTTCTGATTATGGCATCAAGAAACCTGATCCAAACTTTATGAAGATGTTGCTAGAAAATGAGAGAATTAAAGTCAGTGAATCTGTCATGGTTGGTAATGACCTGACGACGGATATAAAGGTGGCTGCGGATGTGAAGATGAAGAGTCTCTTTATTAATTCTTATGATCACTCAAAAGAAGTGCTGCAGAAGGAAGCGGAATGCCTTGGTGATTATCATGATTATGAGACTTTCAATAGTATTGAAGAAGTTTATGAAAGCATAAAGAAAAATGTGGACCAGTAGCGGATCCACATTTTTACTTGCCGAAAATATTTTAAAGGAAATTGTTTTTTGCAATTCGTTTACGGGTCCTAATATATAGAAAAAGGATGATGAATGCAATAGAATTTCAGAAAATGAAAGGGCCTTTTCAAGACTTGAAAAAAGGATCTCAAATGAGATCCTCAGTGATTAGGCAACGCTTGAAGCACCGGTCTTATAGTTGATCTTGATGCCAGGCTGTTTATTATAGCAGTAAACGTTGAACTTGATGCCTTTGCCATGGTCTTCTACAGAATAAGCTTCCATATTCACACCACGAGCCACTAACTCTTTGCCTTTGAAGTCTGGCTTTACACGATATAAAACATGATTACCAGTGGCTTTGACATAACCAGCAACTTTATTTTCGAATGGCAACATGCCTTCGATATTTAAGTAACGTGTCCCAGTGATTAAATTACGAGTATTAGCATTTTCCCCCGTTAATTCATAGGCAATTAAATGGCAGCGATTATAAAGGTAACCAGCGGAACCTTTACCAACGATCGTATAACGAACTGTATGCCAGCCGGTTGGCTTGACCATACCAATGGAACCACGTTTTGATGTTGGCATTGTCGATTTAGAGACGCAAGCAAAAGCTGTACCGCAGCGTCCTAATGAATCTAGAGATGAATATTTCTCAAAGCTTTTCGTTTTCATCTGTGATTTCTTGAATGTTGGACGGTTTCCGTTCACTTTCTTATAAGCATTTTTATTAGGTGTCGTATTGCCTAAATAGCTAACAGAATAATTGCTTTTCTTTTTAGATGCGACTTTCTTCTTTGTCGTTCTCTTTTTTGTCGAACTAGAAGCAGCTGATCCGCTGGCACAGATCTTACATGGGCTTAAGCCTTCACTTTTGGCCTGAGCTAAGGTCGTGGTGTAGATGTTGCGGGCACGGCTGAGACCACGACAGCTTTTTGAAAAATGATACTTCGTACCTGTAGCGGTCGTGTACACAGTCGTTGCTGCATGCACTGGTGCGCTCGCTAAAGGCATGAAGGCAGTCGCAAAAGCGACTACGAATGTAAATAATTTCTTCATAAGTGTTCAATTCTCCTTTTCCTTTTCTCCATTATATCATGACGGCCATTCTATGAGAGGGCTTTTCTTATTTTCTCTCATCACTAAAATCATATCTTAAGATATACCACTTTTTATCTTAATATATAAAATTTTCAAAACACTGTTCATCGATTAAGATATCTGTGTCAAGAAAAGGAGAAAACAGATATGAGAAATTACGATTTATATATTCCAACAAAAGTTGTTTATGGACAAGGCCGTCATAAAGAAATCGGTCATTATTTAAAAGATTTTGGCAAGACGGTCATGATGGTCTATGGCGGTGGTTCGATCAAAAGAAGCGGTGTCTATGATCATATTATGGAATCTTTTAAAGAAAATGGTCTCAATGTTGTGGAAATGTCAGGTGTTCGTTCAAATCCTTTGATCTCTATGGTCAATAAAGGCATTCAGATGGTTCGTGAACATCATGTCGATGTTTTACTGGCCGTTGGCGGTGGTTCTGTAATCGATACATGTAAGGCGATTGCCTGTGGTGCTTTATATGATGGGGACGTCTGGGATTTCTTCTGTGGCAAGAAGACGATTGAAAAAGCTTTACCAATCTCTGTTGTTTTAACGATTCCTGGCACTGGTTCCGAAGTTTCTGGCAATGCCGTTCTCACCAGTGATGAAACAAAAGAAAAATTATCTGTCATCAGCGTCCATTTACGTTCAAAAGTATCGATCCTTGATCCAACATTATGCTTAACCGTGCCAAAAAGACAGATCTCAAATGGTATTTATGATATGTTATCACATACGATGGAAAGATACTTCTCCCCAACAAAGCATGCCGATGTGATCGATGGAATCGCCGAAGGTGTTATGAAAGCGATCTTAAAGAATGGTCCGATCGTTTATAAAGATCCAAGCAATGTCGATGCCTGGGGCGAATTGATGGTCGCTTCAGATTTCTCTCATAATAGTATGACTGGTTTTGGCAAAGTGGGTGACTGGACGAACCATAATATCGAAGAAGTCATCAGTGGGTATTATGATATTCCTCATGGGGCTGGCTTATCCGTTTTAACACCTCAGTGGATGCGTTATATTTATAAGAAACATTTACCAATGTTCGTTCAGTTTGCAGTCAATGTCATGGGTGTTCGTGGTGATTTGAAGAATATGGAAGAAACTGCCTTAAGAGGGATCGAAGCTTTAGAGAACTTCTCAAGAACATTAGATCTGCCATTACATCTTTCTGATTTAAATGTCGGTGATGAAAAATTTGCAGAAATGGCGAACTTAGCTGCAAGTTATCATGAAAACAATAAAGTTGGTGCGCTTGAACCATTAGCACCAGAAAATATTGTCGAAATTTATAAAAATTCATTATAGGAACATAAAATTTTGATATATTTCAAAAAATATTGATGTTAAGCCATTTTCCTAGCGACCTATAATATAGGTGATGAGAAACATAGATCCTAAAAAATTGAAGCCTTTAATTCATTTCATTTTATATCTGAAAAGATGCTCCTTAATCGTCCCTACGTTATAAATTGTAATCCATTCTCATCACCTCGGAAAATGATTGACTGAAGTGTAAAAAGAACTTCTAGCATTCAAACAAATCATCCTTAACTCAAAAAACTATAATTAAATTCCTAATCAATCATTTTCCACTTCGTACTTGTACAATTTGACACTTAGGCAGACTCGCCTCCGTCCCTCTCTTTTAAAAGTCCTTGTCCGGGACTTTTTTCTTTTTGCATTCATAAAGACCAACTGTTTCGTTGGAAATGTTTTACTTATTTTTTGTAAGCTCTTCATTTTTCTTATCATTGCATCTC
>ONFH01000124.1 GCA_900317015.1 uncultured Erysipelotrichaceae bacterium
ATGTTCAATCGTCATTATACCCATGGTTATGCTTTCTTTGACGGCAAGGTCGTCGATGATGACTTCCCAGGCAACCGAGGCCAGCTCATTGGCCAGGTCGTTGCTTATAACAAGCGTTTGAAGCATGTTGTCATGACTTTAACAGATGACTTAACGCAGGAAGACTCCGTTGTCTTCAAGGCCATCAATAAAGGCCGTCCAGTCAATAAGATCTTCGTGAATGGCAAATTAGTGCATACGGCCCATAAGGGTGAAACATGTGAGATCGAATTTAATGAACCCGTCGATTCTGGTGATGTCATGAAGACGGTTTCCATTGAAACAATCAAGAAAATCGATGAACGCATCACGGCGCCTCATAAATATCGTCGCTTAGACTTAACACTTTATGCTTATGAGGGTGGTCCAATCAGTTTAACAGGTGTTGTCGATCATGTCGAAGTCGATGTGACATCGAGTGAAGTCGTCAGCAGTTCTGATCATCCATTAGAAGAGGATCGTATTCGTGAACAGCTCTCAAAGCTTGGCGGCACGATCTATGAAGCAGGGGAGATCATACTTTATAAAAGTGAGGACGCAACGGTTAAAGTTTCGACTTTAAATGCCTTACGACGTCAGCTAGTCGCTCAGCTTGATGAAAAACTTGGCTTAGAAAAGATCCATCATGAAGACAAGCATGAAGTGACTGTTTCTCAGGTCGACGATCATAAGAGTGGCCGTTACATTTGTGTCTGTGCCACTTTAGAACAGTTAGATCAGGCCTTAGACGTCTTAGATGATGTCTATTACTATTATGATGAACATAACAGTGAAGCTTTAGATCTCTTTATTAAGCATAATAAGATCCCAGGGCTTTATCTGCCTCGTATCTTAAAAGATGAAGATCTTTACGATGTGGACAGCTGGCGTGATGATTTCCCAAGAGTGATCGTCAATGATTATGGCAGTTATCGTTTATGGCAGGGCCATGACATGATCATTGGGAATGGACTCAATGTCTTTAACCATGTGTCAGCGGCCTCATTAAAAGAACCTGTCATTGCTTCTTATGAAGTCGAACCAAAAGCATTTAAGACGATGCAGAACTATAATGAAGAAGTGATCTTACCAATTTATGGGAAAGTGGAAAATATGATCACGGAACACTGTGTTGTTTCTCAGTATTACCATGGAAAGAAGATCCCACATTGTCAGAAGTGTAAAGGGCATACCTATCATTTGATCGATCGTGTTGGGGCAAGCTTCCCAGTCCTTACGGATGAAGTCTGTCGTAATCATATTTTTAACAGCGTTCCGCTCTATATTAAAAAGCATCAGAAATACAAGGCTTCTTATCTGATCCTATTCGTCGATGAGAAGAATGTGAAAGAACGCTTGAACGCGATCATCAATGAAAAGACGCTATACGATGAGGAAAATCAAAAAATAGCCACGACAAAAGGGTATTTCTAGAGAATTTCTCTAAGAATTATGATTTTTCTCACTTAAATTCTTTTAAATTTTCTTTTATCCTAAATTGATTTGAAAAAAGTGATGTGGTATAATCTAGGACAAGGGAGTGATAGCCATGTCATTAGACTTAGATTTAGCTAAAAGATTAAAAGCTTATCGAAATTTTAAGCACTTGACACAGAAAGAAGTGGCGGCTCATTTAAACGTTCCTCATTCTGCGATTTCAGATATAGAAAATGGAAAGAGAGATGTCACAGTCGGAGAACTACGTATTCTTTCTCATCTCTATGGACGTAGTGTGGAAGAAATTATGAGCGGTAAAAAATATGACTATTATAATATCGCCAACATCGCCCGTCTGTTGTCAGAACTGCCTGATGATGATCTGAAGGAAGTCATGTTTATTATCGAATATAAGCGTAAACGTCTTGAAGAAAAAGAAAATAACGAAAAGAAATAATCTCAGAGCAAGCTCTGAGATTTTCTTTTACTTTCTTGACGCTAAATAGTTTTTAGCAATCTCCTTAAATTCTTCTAATGTCTCAAGGCCTTCATCAAGCACTTCGTCATCGACCATTTGGAACGTTTTATGATGATAGAAGTGAACGGTCACAGGATCTGTCTCTAAGATGGCATACGTGCCATAACCATAAGAACCACGATTGATCATGATCGCTCCGGGATTGATAAAGTGGATGCCATTGATGACCTGATGGGTTGGGACATGGGTGTGGCCATGGAGAACGATCTGGCAATGATTTTCAATGGCCTGCTTATAAAGACGGTCATAACCGGCATAGACAAATTGATGATTCCCATGAGTCAATAAGATGTTCTGATATGTGATGGTAATAGGGAAGCGGTCGTCAAAGTCATGATTGCCTTTGACGATCAAATCGATATCCTTTAACTTTGGATCATCAACTTCTAATGATGTATCTCCGCAACAAAAGATCTTGTCCACATGGTCCTCATGAGCGATGACTTTGGCCATGATGTCATTTTCATAATGAATATCACTGATCACTAATATTTTCATAGTTGTCTCCTTTTCTTTATTTTATCATAGCAAATCATCAAGCAGAATGATTCTATGTTTTTAGAATTTGAATTGATAATGCATGATCTTTTGTAAATCTGAGTCAGTCAGATGAAGCACATCAAGGGGCAGCTTCGTCAACTCTTGAAGACGATCCATAACGGCACATCTTTTTGTTAAATTGAGGAACTGATGGGAGGAGACTTCCACAAACTTCGCATTGCGCACGTAGTCTAAGATCTCTTCATGGGAAAATTCCTGATGGAGTCCTTTTGTCTCAAGAATGCGCAAAAGCAGGGCAGAGAGGTAAGAAATCAGAAAGCCTGCCTTGATTCTTTCTTTCGTAAAAGCGTCATTTCTATGGGATTCTATCTCCACCAATGGTGCTTCGATATTGTAACGATCATGGATCTTTTCCGTATAGATCTTAAGAATGGCCTCGTAGTAATGGGCGAAAATAGTCGATCCTTCTTGAATCTGACGCGAAGAAAAGTGAGTATCCTCATAGAGATATGAGAGGGCTTCTATACATAATTGCTCATCATAGTCGGGAAGAATCATATGGGCATAGATGAGCACTGAAAGCAGATCAAAGAGAGGACCATGAAAACCAGCATTTTCACCAAGATTATTGATTTCCTCAGTCACATCAAGAGCATTATGGATGCTTTTTAAGGGGAAGTAGCCATAATAGAAGATTGGCGGGTGTTCAGTGACTTTTCGCTTCTTTAGTTCCTTCTTTTTAGATTGCTTGTCCTGATTCATTTGGGCAATGACATTTTGATAATAGCTGATTGGATCTTCAAGACCGTTTTTGATCAGATCTTCGACATAGCCGATCGGCTTGATCGAACGATGAGCGGTTTGTTTCTTTTCCGTATTGTAATAACTTTCATAGATCAATAGATACGTGCCTTTCTGATTTTTAGATTTCTTTAAGAAATAAGCCATTAAACCACCTCGTTTCTCGCTGATGTCTTTCTCATATTTTATCATGAATATGGGGTTTCTTTTGAAAAAGAAGACATAAAAGAAATTAAAAAAAATAAAGGAAATATACTCAAAACATAGAAAATGATGGACGTAAAGGGGTCTTTCATTTCATTAAGGTATTTTTGTAAAAAGTTTTGTAATTGTTTACACGTACTAGGAAAGTTGATAAAATATTTATAAAGAAAATAGAAATAGGAAAAGGAGTAATAATATGAAAACAATTTTGTTAGTTTGTTCAGCTGGTATGTCTACTAGCTTATTAGTTACAAAAATGGAAGCAGCTGCTAAGGAACAGGGCGTAGAATGCAAGATATTCGCATTACCTTTCTCTGATGCACCAAGAGTTCTTGAAGAAGTTGACTGCATCTTACTTGGCCCTCAGGTTCGTTTCCAGAAGGCTTCAATCGAAAAGCTTGCAGCTAGCCGTAAGAATGGTGTCATCCCTGTAGATGTCATCGATATGCGTGACTATGGCACGATGAATGGTAAAGCAGTTTTAGCAAAAGCATTAGATATGCTTAAGTAATTTAGGTTTTTTAAGAGGGGATGGCCCCTCTTTTTCTTTTCATATGAGAGACAGTTTGATATAATGAACCAAACACAAAGGGGGAAATATCCATGGAAAAATGTATTATTACAGTGGTCGGCAAAGATCAGGTCGGCATTATCGCAAAAGTGTGTACGTTCTTAGCTGATCATAATGTGAATATTTTAGATATCTCACAGACGATCCTGCAGGGTTATTTTAATATGATGATGATCGTTGATGCTTCAGAGGCTGCAGATGATTTCAGTGCGTTAGTTGAAGACATTGATGCCTTAGGAAAGAGTATCGGTGTCAAGATCAAGCTGCAACATGAAGAGATCTTTGATATGATGCATCGTATTTAAAAGGAGTCTGCCTATGATTAATATTCTAGAAGTTTCAGAAACAAATAAAATGATCGAACAGGAGAACTTAGATGTGCGTACGATTACGATCGGGATCTCATTACTTGATTGTATCGATGCCAATGTCGATGTGACTTGTTCCAATATTTATAACAAGATCATGAAGATTGCCAAAAATCATGTTCCTACGGCAGAAAGAATTGAAAAGAAATATGGTATTCCAATCGTCAATAAACGTATTTCTGTCACACCGATCGGCATCGTCGGTGCATCCTGCTGCAAGGAAACAGGAGACTTTGTCAAGATCGCCAAGACGCTTGATCAATGTGCCCATGAATTAGGCGTCAACTTTATTGGCGGTTATTCTGCCATCGTTTCTAAAGGGATGACAACAGCGGATGAATTATTGATCCGTTCGATTCCACAAGCCATGAAGGAAACTGAGTTAGTCTGCTCATCCGTTAATGTTGGTTCCACAAAGACAGGAATCAATATGGATGCCGTGAAGTTACTTGGCGAGATCGTCAAGGAAACAGCGGAATTAACAAAAGACGAAGGTTCCATCGGCTGTGCTAAATTAGTTGTCTTCTGTAATGCACCAGATGATAATCCATTTATGGCCGGCGCTTTCCATGGTGTTTCAGAAGCAGACGCCATTATCAATGTCGGTGTTTCTGGCCCTGGCGTTATGAATGAAGCCATCAAACAGGCCAAAGGCAAAGACTTTGGAGAATTATGCGAGATCATCAAAAAGACGGCCTTCAAGATCACGCGTGTTGGTCAGCTAGTTGCTCGTGAAGCCTCAAAGGCTTTAAATATTCCATTTGGCATCATTGACTTATCATTAGCACCAACACCAGCTGTTGGCGATTCCATTGCGGACTGCCTGGAAGGGATGGGCCTGGCAAGAACCGGTGCCCCTGGCACGACAGCAGCTTTAGCCATCTTAAATGACCAGGTCAAGAAAGGCGGCGTTATGGCCTCAAGTTATGTCGGTGGTTTAAGTGGGGCGTTCATTCCAGTCTCTGAAGACCAGGGCATGATCGACTCTGTCGAAGCGGGCTGTTTAACACTTGAAAAGCTCGAAGCGATGACATGTGTCTGCTCCGTTGGTTTGGATATGATTGCTATTCCGGGAAAGACAAAAGCGACAACGATCTCTGGCATCATCGCCGATGAAATGGCCATTGGGATGGTCAATGCAAAGACGACCGCTGTTCGTCTTATTCCAGTCATTGGCAAGGATGTTGGTGACAATGTCGAATTCGGTGGTCTGTTAGGACATGCCCCAATCATGCCGGTCAATGAATTCTCATGTGATGAATTTATTGAACGTGGTGGTCGTATTCCAGCCCCAATTCACAGCTTCAAAAACTAATCAAAGCACCCACGGGTGCTTTTTCTTATGCAGTTTATTTGAATGTCATGCGTAAGTGCCTTATAATAGAACACGTAATTTAGCAAT
>ONFH01000238.1 GCA_900317015.1 uncultured Erysipelotrichaceae bacterium
CTATTAGAAAACGTATTACAATAAGAAAGAATACATTTTGGAAAGGATGAGATTATGAAGAAGTTATTGAAGTTTATGATGGTTTGTTTAATGGTGATGGGGTCATGCATGTCAACCGTCCAGGCTAAAAGTCGTTATATGTATTATGGATGGACTGATAGTTTTACTCGTCCGGCGGTCAGCTGGCGTGGCGCACGAATTACGATTGCTGGAAGAATTATAAAATCGTCACGTTCAAACGTTTATGATGAAAGAAGATATTTGGGAAAAAGAAGAACTTATCGCTTTTACGTCAATAGAGCTACAAAGTACTATGAAGTAGGAGACATAAATGTAAAAATCTCTACAAGAAGTGCAAAAATTGATTTCAAGAGAATCAAAGGCAGTCAATGTAGCGTGAATATGCAAGTGAAAGGGAATACTGTAAATAAGATATATTTTATAAGCCAAGGATTATCTTCAAAGAATAGAGTGAAAAGGCGCAAATTTATCGTGAAAACAAAAAGCTGATTAGTGATTTAGGGGAGGCATGAGTCTTATGTCTCCCTTTTCCTATACACTTTTCGGGTAAATAACTCATGAAATTACACAAACTTTATAAAATTAGCGATTCACCAAAAGAGTCATGCGCTGTTTCGAAAAATAAGACAAACTATTTTTATTAAGGATTCATCGGTATAAATCACTATTGGTTAGTGGGTTAATAGTTGGCTATAGGACTTAGATATAACAAAAAGGGTAAAAACATATTGAAATTATAAGTGGATGAGTGTAAAGTAGTGTCTGTAAGAGATAAACCTACTTACATAGTAGGATAAAGAAAGGAGAGATGGATAATGAAATTAACAACGAAATTATTCACACCCTCACTCCTGGCTTTAAATCGAATGTGTGGGAGAGCTTAATTATTCATAACACATAAAAAAACAAAAACATTAAAAACAAAAAAAGAAAGATTTAAAGAATTAAAGGAGAATATATAACTATGGCAGATAACAAATTACATTTCGAAACTTTAGCATTACATGTAGGACAGGAAAAAGCAGATCCAGTGACTGGAAGTAGAGCAGTTCCTATTTATCAGACTTCATCATTCGTATTCAATAACTCAGATCATGCAGAAGCAAGATTCGCATTGAAAGATGCTGGTAATATCTATGGTCGTTTGACAAACCCTACTACTGATATTTTTGAACAGAGAATTGCAGCACTTGAAGGCGGCGTTGCCGCATTAGCCGTTGCATCTGGGGCTGCAGCCGTTACATATGCAGTGAAGAATATTGCAAAAGCTGGCGATCATATCATCGCAGCTGAAAACATCTATGGTGGTTCTTATAACTTATTCGAACATACATTCAAAGATGAAGGCATTTCTACAACATTCGTTAATGCTTTACATCCAGAAGAATTCGAAGGTGCTTTCAAAGATAACACGAAGTTAGTCTTCATTGAAACATTAGGTAACCCAAATAGTGACTGTGTTGATATTGAAGCAATCGCTAATATCGCTCATAAACATGGTGTTCCTCTTATCATCGATAACACATTCGGTACACCTTACTTAATTCGTCCAATCGAATACGGTGCTGATGTTGTTGTTCACTCAGCAACTAAGTTCATCGGTGGTCATGGGACTACGATCGGTGGTGTCATCATCGATAGTGGTAAATTTGATTGGGCAGCACATGCCGATAAGTTCCCAGGTCTTGTAGAACCTAACCCATCATATCATGGTGTTTCATTCGCAAAAGATGTTGGTGCAGCTGCTTACGTAACTGCAATCAGAGCATTGTTATTACGTGATGAAGGTGCGACATTATCACCATTCCATTCATGGTTCTTCTTACAGGGTCTTGAAACATTATCATTACGTGTAGAACGTCAGGTTGAAAATGCATTAAAAGTCGTACAGTACTTAAAAGATTCACCATATGTAGAAGCTGTTCATCATCCATCAGTATCAACTGATGAAGAACAGAGACGTTTATATAAGAAGTACTTCCCTAATGGCGGTGGTTCTATCTTCACATTCGAAATCAAGGGTGACGAAAGAAAAGCGAAAGACTTTATTGACCATTTAAAGATCTTCTCATTATTAGCAAACGTTGCCGATGTGAAGTCCTTAGTAATCCATCCAGCAAGTACAACACATGCCGAATTAAATGATGAAGAATTAAACAGAGTTGGAATCTATCATAATACGATCCGTTTATCTATCGGTACTGAACATATCGATGATATCATCGGTGACTTAGATCAGGCTTTCAAAGCTGTTGCATAATCGTTATTCATATTTCCTCTTTCATTAAGTATATTAGAAACGAAGGCTTTAATGAGTCTTCGTTTTTAATCTTGTAAAAAGGAAAGCATATGCTTTGAAAGACTTTTCAACCCTACGTATAATAGGGTATATAGAAGGAGGACTGATCATGAAAATTGCAGTGACATATGATGAAAACGGAAATGTGTTCCAGCATTTTGGAAAAACTCAGTATTTTAAACTTTATGATGTGGAAAACAACAAGGTCGTAAAGAGTGAAGTGATTGATAATCAGGGCTTAGGTCATGGCGCTTTAGCAGGACTTTTAGCAAGTTATCATGTGGATGTATTGCTTGCTGGTGGTATGGGCATGGGGGCCCGCAATGCTTTAGCAAGCTATGGAATCAACGTATTCCCAGGCGTTAATGGAAACGCTGATGAAGCGGTAGAAGCTTATTTAAAGGGAACATTATCTTATGATCCTGATACGACATGTCATCATCATGGTGATGATCACAACTGTGGACATCATTCAAAATAGGAGAGCGATCTCCTTTTTTATTGTAACTTCATGTAAGAGCTTACTTGTATGCTATAATAATCTTATCAGAAAGGATGATGGGATAATGAAGAAACAATCTTTAGCAATCTTTTTAACATTTGTTCTTGTAGCGACAAATGTCTTAGGCAGTCATGTACAAGCAAAAGGGAAAACGTGGTATCAGAAGCGTATTGATTTTGATTCAGGTACTAAGAAAAATATGAATAAGAATTTTTCTTTGGATTTAACGGGGGATGGTCTACCAGAAACAGTTCGTTTCAATGAAGAAAAGAATGATATTGTTTACTATGTAAATGGCCAGAAAGCGAGCAGTAATGTAGACAGAGGCGGTTATGATCCTTTTAGTATTTATTATGTGAATGTTGGCAATGGAAGAATTTATCTAGTCAATGAAGCGGTAGACGGTGGCTATTGTTCTTATGATTTTTATTACTATGACACGACCTCACAAACGATGAAGCTTGCCTTACGAACAAATCAAGTCTATGCAAAAGCAGGAGAAGTTTGGTCAATTCAAAGCGTCACTGAGACAAAAATCAAAACAGAAATACACTTGATGCCAACAGAAATAGGAAATATTGTCCTTTATCCTGAATTTGTCAGTAATGGGATGAATTATAAATTGGCTTCTCACTACTGCAAGGCAGAAACAGAAGAACATTATAAATTAAAAGCTTGCAGGAAATTAAAATTTTATAAGAGCGTACATTCTAAGAAGGTCGCTTATACGTCTAAAAAAGGCATGAACTTACCACTTAAGAAAGCCTATTTTACAAAGAAAGAACTTTGGGGCGGCTTTGCCCATGGCAAGAAGATCGGCTGGCGTAAGCTTAGCTATAAAAACTTCGACAAGTTTTATGGTAAAAAAGGTAATGCCTGGTTCTATAGTAAAGGTGTCATTAGAGGATTCTAAGAATGATATGAGCAATGAGGATCAAATCAATGGATTCCCATTGCTTTTTTATATGTATTGTAAACTTGAATAATTGTATACAAAAGCTTGTTTCATCTAGTGTTCTACGCTATAATGTGTACAAACAGGAGGTATTAGCAATGATTACGCTTTATGATGAAGGTGTGTACTTAGTCAATGGAAAAGACATCGTGAAGGAATCTGAAGCCAAGAGCTTTAACAAAGACGATGCCAAAAAAGGCACAATTGCTTATAACATTTTAAAAAAACATAATGTATCCAATAATATGGATCAGTTAAAAATTAAATTTGATGCTATGGCATCTCATGATATTACTTATGTCGGGATCATCCAGACAGCCAGAGCATCTGGAATGAAAAAATTCCCATTACCATATGTCATGACGTGTTGCCACAACTCACTATGTGCAGTTGGTGGAACGATCAATGATGATGACCACTTATTTGGTTTATCAGCTGCTAAGAAATATGGAGGCATCTATGTTCCTCCTCATATTGCAGTCATCCATCAGTATATGAGAGAAAACTTTGCCGGCTGTGGCAAGATGATCTTAGGATCTGACTCTCATACAAGATATGGTGCATTAGGGACTATGGCAATCGGTGAAGGCGGCGGTGAATTAGTCAAACAGCTGCTTGAAGATACTTATGATGTTGCATATCCTGGTGTGATTGCCATTTATTTAGATGGCAAACCAAAACCATGGGTTGGTCCTCATGATATTGCTTTAGCCATTATTCGTGAAGTCTTTAAGAAAGGCTATGTAAAGAATAAAGTTATGGAATTCGTTGGTCCAGGCGTTTCTAGCATGACAACTGACTACCGTAATGGTGTGGATGTTATGACGACTGAAACAACATGTTTAACATCGATCTGGAGAACGGATGAAGATACGAAAGCTTATTTAGCAAAACATCATCGTGAAGATGATTATAAAGAATTGAATCCAGCAGACGTCGCTTATTATGATGGCTGTGTTTATGTGGATCTATCAGAAGTAAAGCCAATGATCGCTTTACCTTTCCATCCATCAAATGCTTATACAATTGATGAGTTGAATGCGAATTTAGAAGAGATCTTAAAGAAAACGGAAGAAGCTGCTGCTAAGATTTCTGGAGATCGTGCGCATTTCACGTTATTAGATAAAATTACCCCTGATGGGAAACTGAAAGTGCAGCAGGGCGTCATCGGTGGCTGTGCCGGCGGGACGTATACGAATATCGTCGAAGCTGCTCATGCTTTAAAAGGTAAGAGCACAGGTAATGACGAATTCTACTTATCAGTTTATCCATCTTCCCAGCCAGTCTATACAGACTTGGATCGTAAAGGTTTATTAGCTGACTTAATGGATACCGGAGCCTTAATTAGAAGTGCCTTCTGTGGTCCTTGCTTCGGTGCTGGTGATACACCTGCCAATAATGCCTTAAGTATTCGTCATACGACACGTAACTTCCCTAACCGTGAAGGTTCTAAACCTGGTCAGGGGCAGATGTCAGCCGTTGCCTTAATGGATGCCCGTTCTATTGCCGCAACTGCTGCAAATGGCGGTATTTTAACAAGTGCGGAAGAATTAGATTGCTGGGGCGATGTACCAGAATATAACTACGATGATCGTTCATATCAGCATCGTGTATATAACGGCTTTAATAAAGCTGAACCAGAAGATGCTTTACGTTTTGGTCCAAATATCAAGGATTGGCCAGAACAGGAAGCATTAGCTGATAACATCTTATTAAAGGTTGCTTCTAAAATTGAAGATGAAGTCACGACGACTGATGAATTGATTCCTTCTGGGGAAACATCATCTTATCGTTCTAACCCATTAGGCTTAGCTGAATTTACTCTGTCAAGACGTGATCCAGCTTATGTTGGAAAGGCAAAAGCTATCAAGGTCTTAGAAGATGAACGTTTACAGGGCACATTAGATGAATCCTTAAAAGCTGTTTATGAGACAGTGAAGACGGTTGATCCTGATGTTGATCCATTAAAAGTTGAAATTGGTTCTGTCTTATATGCCAATAAGCCAGGTGATGGTTCTGCGCGTGAACAGGCTGCCTCTTGTCAGAGAGTTTTAGGCGGTCTTGCCAATATCACTCAGGAATATGCGACGAAACGTTATCGTTCAAACTGCATGAACTGGGGGATGGTGCCATTCCATCTGAAAGGTGAACCAACAGACTTCGAAGTGGATGACTACATTTATGTCCCACATATCTTAGAAGCCTTAGATGGAGACTTAAAAGATATCCCAGCTTATGTCATCAAAGATGGACAGGCAAAAGAAATTCATCTTTATATTCAGCCAATGACAGAAGATGAAAGAGCAATCGTCAAAGCCGGCTGCTTGATCAACTTCAATCGAAACAAGAGAAAATAAAGAAAAACCATGAAGGGGCGTGTTGAAACGTCCCTTTTGCATGCTATAATAACCTTCATAGAATGAGGTGAAAAACAATTATGGATTCAAAGAAAGAGCAGCAGGAACGCTACATGAAAATGTCGTTTGAAGAACGTAAACAGGTTGCCAAAGCTGTTAAAGGCGGAACTGCTTATAAGACTTGGAAAAAAGCCAACGATCGTATTCGTATGAGATATTTATTTATTACGATTGGCTTCTTTATTGTTTTAGGATTGGAGCACTATGCCAATGTCAGTACAAAAAATAAAGATTTCCAGTATCTGATGACGGGTCTCTTACTCTTTTATGTTGCGTTTATCGTGATCGTTTTTGCGATTACGACGATCTACTATAAAAGAAAACCGCTCGTCTGGACGTGCCCACAATGTCATAAGACATTGCCAATGCGTCATACGAATTATTCAAAGGATAATGAATCAGTCACACCGGATGTTTATGTTGATCATTGTCCTTACTGCGGTGAAGATCTAACGAAGTAATGCCTATTTGAAATAGATGATGTGTTTGTAATGGGAAGTTCACATAGAGGACATAAAAGTGTCATATGATGAAAGTTAGAAAGAGACATGTGAATATTACGCTTTCCAATCAACAATCAATCATCATATCTCTTAACAAAGGAATCAGCTCTGCTGGTTCTTTTTATTAACCTATATCAAATTTATGATATAATATTCCGTGGTCATAATATGATCAAAAATGTGAATACAGCTGTTTAGAGCTTATGAAACAGTGAATGAAATAGGAGATGATGGTGATGGAATATGAAATTTCCAGAAAAATGCAGAATGTAAAAGCATCTGCAATCAGAGAAATTTTTAAGGCGCTGGTTGATCCAACGATTATTAGCTTTGCGGGTGGGAACCCAGCTTCTGATGCATTCCCCGTTGACGCAATCAAAAAGGCATCCGCTGATCTATTAGAAGAAGATCCAATCGGGATGTTACAGTATGGATTGACTGAGGGTGATCCGGAATTTTTACAGGAAGCAGGAAAGTTCTTTAATCGTAATGAACAGGTGACGAAAGACAATGATCAGATGATCACTTGCACCGGTTCACAACAGGTCATGGACTTAGCTTCAAAGGTCTTATGTAATGAAGGCGATGTTGTTCTTGTAGAAGAGCCATCATTTTTAGGATCATTAAATTCATTTAAAGAAAACGGCTGTATTTTAAGAGGCGTTCCTTTTAAAGATGGACAGATGGACTTAGAAAAGTTAGAAATTGCTTTACAGACGGCGCCAAAGCCTAAGTTTATGTATTTAATTCCTAACTTCCAGAATCCAATGGGAACGAC
>ONFH01000091.1 GCA_900317015.1 uncultured Erysipelotrichaceae bacterium
AAAAAAGATCAGGTGATCGTCAGAACACCTTTGATTCCCGGCATTACGGCAACAGAGGAAAACATTTCTGCAATCGCTTCATTCTTAAAAGAATGCGACCAAGAAGCTCATTATGAAATGTTAAACTATAATACATTAGCGGGAGCTAAGTATGATCTTACGCCATTTGATTATTCGCTCAAGGATCTAAAGCCTTTAAGTCAGAATGAACTAGATGCTTTGAAGGCAGTTGCTTTAAAAGCTGGACTCACTCACGTGAAATAAGAAAATTGTGGTACAATAAAAGGTGGGGTGAGGAAAAATGAAAATGCCGCCAATCGAAAAGATTCCCGAAGCATACAGCGCCATTGTCGATGGCAGGGTGGAGATGCATGAAGATCATGCCCTCGTCACATCAAGTGATCATAGTAAAGTCTATTTGGTGAAATGGAAAGAAAACACTTTCTATTCTAATGATAACGCGACTTACTGGCAGGGCTATCCTGGCTATCCGGTGTTGGCAGTTCTATTGTTGCAAGGACGCTTACCTTACAATGAAGATCTTGCGAAACATTTAAAAGGAATCAACTGGCACGACTTAAATAAGAAATATAAAAGAGATTATCATCAGGCGCTAGAAAAGGCTTTAGAAAATGATGATCATAAAGAGGCGATTTTTACCGAAATGGATCGTGTCTATCATGTACTAGAAGCCATGGACTTGACTGTGACAAGAAAAAAGAATCTCTAAGAAATGACTGAATCAATCAGTCATTTTTTAATTTTCAATACATACATGTTAAATAGAAAAAAGGGTCTCGCAATCGCGAGATCCCTTGTTATTTCTTAGGTAACTTGAATGAGCTCTTTAACGAAGTAATTCTATTAAAGATTGGTGTATCTTTTGTTGAATCCTTTGGATCAATATTGAAATAACCTTTTCTTACAAACTGGAAGGCATCGCCTGGTTTGTAGTCTTTAATGTTTTCTTCAATATAAGCATTGTCAAGAACTGTCAATGAATTTGGATTAATGTTTACAGAACCATCTTCATTGTAAACACCTTTTTCTTCATCAACTAACTGTTCATAAAGACGAACAGTGACTTTCTTAGAATGATGAACAGAGACCCAATGAATCGTACCCTTGACCTTACGACCCTTGAAGCCTGTGCCAGACTTTGTTTCTGGATCATAAGTGCCATGGATCACTGTGACATTTCCATTCTCATCTGTTTCATAGCTTGTGCACTTAACGAAGTAAGCGTTCATTAAACGAACTTCATTGCCCACAAAGAAACGATAATATTTCTTTGGTGGATCGACCATAAAGTCATCACGTTCAATATAAAGTTCTCTTTCAAAAGGAACTTTACGAGAGCCTAATGCTTCGTTTTCTACATTGTTTGGTGCATCAAGATATTCGACCTGTTCTTCAGGATAGTTATCGATCACTAATTTGATTGGATCTAAGACAGCCATCAAACGAGGAGCCTTAGGTTTTAAATCATCACGGATACAATATTCCAGCATTGCGTAATCAGCGGAAGACTGTGATTTTGTAACGGATGTCATTTCCATGAATTTCTTGATTGATTCTGGTGTGAAACCTCTTCGTCTTAAAGCTGCGATCGTAACAAGACGAGGATCATCCCAGCCATCAACAGTGCCGTTCTCGACAAGCTTCTTGATATAACGTTTGCCAGTTACGACATTTGTTAAATAAAGCTTAGAGAATTCGATCTGTTTTGGTGGGTTTGGGAATTCCGTTTCTCTTACGACCCAGTCGTAAAGTGGACGATGGTCTTCAAATTCTAACGTACAAATAGAATGCGTAACGCCTTCAATCGCATCTTCGATTGGATGAGCAAAGTCATACATTGGATAAATGCACCACTTATCACCAGTATTATGATGAGTCACATGGGCAACACGATAGATGATTGGGTCACGCATATTAATATTAGGTGAGGCCATATCAATCTTCGCACGTAATACTTTTTCACCATCTTTGAACTCATCGTTTTTCATACGTTCGAAAAGATCTAAGTTTTCTTCAACAGAACGATCACGATAAGGAGAATTCTTTCCTGGTTCCGTTAATGTCCCACGATATTCTCTGATCTCATCAGCGCTTAAGTCATCGACATAAGCTTTTCCTTTTTTGATAAGCTTAACGGCTAATTCATACATCTGATCAAAGTAGTTTGATGCATATCTTACACCGCCAACATATTTAGCACCCAGCCATTCCACATCTTTAATGATCGAATCCACAAATTCCGTATTTTCTTTCTTCGCATTCGTATCATCGAAACGTAAATGGAAGTCTCCACCGTATTCTTTCGCTAAGCCATAGTTCAATAAAATACTCTTGGCATGGCCAATGTGAAGGTAACCATTTGGTTCTGGCGGGAATCTTGTAACAACTTTATCGTAAGTCCCATTTGCAAGGTCTTCATCGATAATCTTTTCAATAAAATTTTTACTTTTAACTTCAGTATCCATTTTATCTTCCCCCTTTATTTTATGACATTAATTGTATCAAATATCAATCATTACGTCTATATCGAAATCGCTTTATGCCCATGGCTAGCACGATTCCCACAAGGCCGCCTAAAGTATTGGCAATGACATCATCAGTCTGACTCAGCCCTAAAGCAAAGATGTACTGGAGAACTTCAATGCTTAAAGATGTGACAAAGCAGATTAGGAGGCTCTTCTTAAAAGAATACTGTTTCAGTAAAATAAGAAAGACGCCCAATGGGGCAAACATAATGATGTTTTCCAAATAATAAACGATATTATTCATCGAAGCCTGCAATGTCTGAAATGGCATCAAGTCGATGCGGCGATAGGATGTATGACGAGCAAAAAAGCAGATATAGATCACATTGATTATATAGAAATAAAACAAGCCATGTAGAAAGTCAGTTTTCTTAAGTTTGACAAGAATGATCGAAAGGATCAGTGAGATCGGCACGGAGTACAGCAACATTGGCAGGGTCAGTTTTAAGAGACGGATCATGAGCGATGATGCTTAAGCTTCTGAGCATGAGGATCACTCAGAGCGTCATAATAACGCTTCGCATAGTGCAGCATCAGATCCGCATGATCACCATCATAGAAGAATGTAATATAGCCCTGCAAAGAATTCGCCTTATCTCTTAAGATCTTATTATGATGATCAATAAATGTACGTGACTTATAAATAGAGTTCTTAGCGTCCTGGATCAGATTGCTGGCGGCAGAATTGCCATCAAAGGCAAGGATGATCGACTGACGACGCTTGAAGATCTCATAGGTGAAACTCTTATAAACACCAAGCGGTGAGGTTTCAATAGAAACACGGATATTCAGTTCATGGTGTTTCAGCTTGTGTGCTTCACGCTCTGTCAATAAGCATGGGACAAAAGCATAGATCTCAAATTTTCCCTTGTTATGATCGACAATATATTTCTCATAACCGCTCATCTTTGGTCCGATTACAAAGAAGATCTTCTTTGGATCACCACGCTTCAACAGATCATTTAAAAGCTCTGTTTCATAATTACGTAACTTCGTATGATGCGTTGTCGAATTAAAACTGCCGCCAACGACGATCATTGGAATCTTATGTTCCGGAAGAGGCTTGATTTGCTTTCCTAAAACATCATAAGGATCAAGATGTCGTTCACTCATACCTAGCTTCAGATCCTGATCTTTTGAACGAATCTCTTTTTCATAGAAACTTTCTACGTCTTCATGACACGTTGACGCAAAATTATGCATGGCTTTTTCAAAGACAGCCATGGAATGATCGATGATTTGATCCTCAACTTGACGCATTTTCAGCTGATCATCAAACGTCAGATCTAACATGCGTTCAAGCGACAGCTGTTCATCAATAGAATTCGTGCCATATAAGGCGCCGCCATCGGTGCCCTGGACACAGGCGATGCCTTCATTAAGATACTGCTTCAATGGATGATAGCTTAGATCACTTAGATTGTTCAAGCGAACATTGCTGGTGATCTGGAATTCAAGCACGACGCCATGTTGCTTAAGCTTCTCTAATAATTTCTTACCTTTAGCTGTTTTTAGCTGAGCCGTATAGAGACCATGACCAATACGCATATAAGGGAAGGCCTGTCCTTCTTCAAGGGCCTCTTCAACACAGGCAATAGAATTGAAAACATTATCTGGCAGAGAATCATTCTCGCCGGCATGGATACGGATCACAAAGTCCGGTACTTTCTTTGTTAAAGCAACAACATAGCCGATGACGTCCTGCAGTTCCTTGATATCATTTAATTCCTCACCGACGAAATCACAGCCGGCGACATAAGGATCATGACAGATTGCACTTAAGACATTGAGGTTCTCCACAAAATAGTTTTCATGGGGAATCTGATCTTTGACGATCGTCAATGGGATACGACGCATGGCAGCTAAAAAGCGTAGGGTTACGCCAGTCTCCTCGGTGATGCGAGGCATGACTTGATGGATCTCACTTAACACATGAGCAGCTTCCTGACGTTTGACGAGGGCGGTGTCAGAAATTTCTACATAAGTGATTCCCACTCTCTGATAGGAACGAGCGATCCATAAAAGTTCATTTTGGAAAAGCGTATTATTTTTATAGATAGGATCAAGACTATCTTTTAACATTTGCTTGATTGCCTGGACGATTTCCTCATCAGGAATCTTTGTGTAGTCCTTAATGTCGATAGAATCTTCAGAACGAATTCCTTTGGTAAAGACATAACGATAAAGATAGACTTTTTCAAGATTGGTGAACACGGCCTGGCCATCTTTCATGACCGAAAGAGAAGCACGGATCTTTGCAATGTTGCTTTCAGCATCTTTTAAATTATTTAGGATCAGATCCGCAAAGTTGATGTACGTATGATCATCAATACGACGATCAAGATATTTCCCCTTAAGCGGTGAATCGACATATTCAGATGCGACCTGCTTACGCTGCTTTTCAAGCTTTGCTTTCTGTGATTTAGAAAGTCGAAGATCAAGCTTCTTAATATAGTAGTAAGGATATCTGATCTCATGGAAGATCCCTAAAGCAATTAACAGATCAGGATGCAAATTGGCATTACGATGGGTATGAAGATCCGAATGGAATTTTACTTCTTCACGAATGTACGTTTTAACAAGCGTCTTAAATTCACTCAGTTTATAGTCCTTTGTCTGCGACATCAACGTTTTGGCGATGGCTGGCAGACTGGCTTTCTTGCTTATGCGCCCATCGGGATAGATGTTTGCAATCTTCGTATGACCTAATCGTAAGATGTAAACACGCTGGTCATTCCCATCAATGTAACAAGGGACATTTCCCTCAATGATCTTGTAACCATTTTTTTCATAGGTGATGGGAAGCTGACACAAAGAAGCTAAATTGGTAATTAAATTCCCTGTCTTATGATTAGGGGTACGTAATTGATAATGCATTTTTTGACCATCAAGAAAGAGTGTAATGATAATATCTTTTTCCTGATCTAAATAAAATTTTCCAAAATAAGTCATTGCTCGTGCTCCTTTTTTATTTCCCACTATTATAACATGCATCAAGAAACTAAGAAAGTTCGTGAAAAAGAAAACGTATGGCATAAAACCATACGTTAATCTTTCATCTCATTGAAAACTTCTGTAATTTCCTGAAAAGCTTCCTGTGCTTCAGGAATTGGCAGAAGAGGATAGTTATGAATCATTGCTTTTCTAGCAATCAAGTTTGTAGACACATGAGCTTTGACGAGCTGATGATAGAACTTCATAATATCCGGATAGAAAATATCATTTGTACCCGCGATGATCGTCACGTTCTTTAAATGAGACACATCACCGTAGAGTGGTGAAACTTTGTAGGCGTAAACTGATTTTGCGCCGGCCCACATTTGTCCAAGCTGCTTGAGACCATATGAGGCTAATAATGGATCTTTGGATTCATAACGTAAGATGTCAAAGTTAGACATCGTTACATCGACCCATGGTGAAATAAGGATCAATTGATCTGGCTCCATAATTGATTCCAAACTTTCACAGAAACCAGCTGCCAGACCGCCTCCGGCACCAGCTCCCATAATAATAGTAGGCTTCGTCGTATCGAGTGAGCGATAGAGCGCATCGACCATTTCGTACGCCTGTTCGTGAGTAGCAGTTGGTACGAGATGGTAAAGGGGCACATAAACTTTCGCATTGAGATCTTTACATAACTTATCAATAAAGCCCCATTCATTGAAACTAGGCTGATTGATATAGCCACCAGAGTGAAGATACAAAATATTAAAGTCATAATTAGCATTACCGGTCAACGTGTAAAGCTGGTGGTTAGAAAATGACGTTTCTTGAACAGAACTCATCATATAACGGGTCAGCTTATAGCTTTGCGTGTTGATCTGGGACTTTTCATAAACGAAAGATTGAAACTTCTCCTGTGAAGAAAGTTCATCTTTATGAGAAAGCAGTTTGATCGATTCTTCTACAGCTTTTGAACGAACGCTGCGGTGAAAGCATTTGCGGTAGAGATAGCGAATTCCAGAGGCCGTTAAGATCGTGCCAGCTAGAAAGGCTTTCTTTTTATACATAAACAACTTCCTTTCCTTTGAGCTTGAGCTCAAATTTCAACCTATCTTATCATAAGGCGTTTATTTGTCAAATTATATTTGTGTTAAGAAAAGGTAAGAAAAGGTAAGCAAGCGTGGGGCGACGATTGTAATTTTTCTCGTTTAAAGTATAATGGTGCCATAAGGAGTGAGATAAGATATGCGATATAAAGCAGTTATTTTTGATATGGATGGTACGATCTTAAATACCATTGACGATTTAGGCGGGGCATTAAATTATGCGATGAAAGAAACAGGTCATCGTCATAATTTTACAATCGAAGAAGTCAAGACGTTCTTTGGCAGCGGTGTTGCCGTAGCCATTCAAAGAGCGTTAAGTGCTGAAGCAGGTATGGGAGAAGAGGATCTATTAAAGATTGGAACTCCTGAAGAAAAAGATTTTCCGGTGGTCACAACTGAAGAAAGAGACCGTGTTCAGAAAGTTTTTAGAGCTTATTACGTTGACCATTGTCATATTAAAACAGGGCCTTATAAGGGAATCGTTGAACTGATCGAAAGATTAAGAGAAAAAGGTATTAAATGTGCTGTCGTTTCCAACAAGCAGGATAATGCCGTACAAGAATTAGTTAAGGATATGTTCCCTCATTCATTTGACTTCCATTTAGGCGAACGTGCAGGCATTCGCCGCAAGCCAGCTCCAGATATGATCGATCAATGTCTGAAAGTCCTAAATGTGAAATCAGAAGAATGCGTTTATGTAGGTGATTCTGAAGTGGATATTGAGACTGGAAATAATTCAAATATGGATGTTATTGCGGTCGGCTGGGGCTTTAGAAAAGTGCCTTACTTACGCTCATTAGGAGATTTCCCAATCGCCATGAACGCCGAAGAATTGTATAATGATATCATTATGTAATTTTTGCAATTTTCATATTATGAAAACTATTTAAAACAATTAAGTTTTTGTTTATTTCACGAAATTTAGTGCTATAATGTAATCACCAAAGAAAATGAGTTGTAAGTGTGTGTTGTCTATAACTTGTTTTCAAATCAAACAATCATCGAAGGATTTAAGTAAAGAGAAAAGGGAATTATTGGAAATGAAACTTATAAAGCTTTATTTAGATTGTATTCGGCGCCAAAAAGGAATGAACGACTTTAATGCGTACATGGAAACAAGAGCAATCTTCGGCTGCAGTGTAGTTGAAGCATGGATAATTGATCGTATGTATAAAGATCTAGTGGCAAAGGGTACACCGACGCTTGTTATGAATGGTTATGCGTCACCATTCTAAGTTTTAGGCCTGTCAGTTTGACAGGTCTTTTTTATGCCTAAATTTAAAAGACGAAAAACACATAAGTAAAATGAAAGGGATCAGCCTGATGGCCTTCTTGAAGTGCCTGGTGAGTAAGACATTTTCCTTTGAGCAGAATCTGGCACCTTCTTTTTCGTATTAATAGATGATCTACGTAGCAGCGCATGGCAAACCATGCGTTTTTTTATACCTTTTTGCAGACCACAAACAAATTTTTAGAAATTGTTGTTTCAAAAGTCTTATAACAAAGTCCTCAACTTCCTGAGATTTCCTCAGAAAGTCACAATATAAAGAAAATCATGTCAAATATTTGAAAAATAATACAATATATTATACTAAAAGTAGGAATTAAGTGCTTATTATATGACTTTTAATTCAAAAGTACTATTCGAGAAATAAAAGTCGATGATTTTCGAAATAACAGTTGACATAGCTTAAAACTGTTGCTATGATAATGATGTCAAAAGAAAAAGAAAGAGATCCAACAAAAATAACTGTTGAGTCAAAAGGAGGAAAGTTTAAAATGAAAGTACAGGCAGTGCGACTTCATGCCGCAAATGATTTAAGATTGGATGAATTTGAATTACCAGAAATCACCGATGATGAAATTTTAGTTAAAGTTGTTTCCGACACAATTTGTATGTCTACTTACAAATGTGCCATCTTAGGAACAAAACATAAAAGAGTACACGAAGATGTAGCAGAACATCCAGCCATTATGGGCCATGAGTTTGCCGGCGACATCGTTAAAGTAGGTAAAAATCATCAGGACAAGTTCAAACCAGGAATGAAATTTACGTTACAGCCAGCGCTGAATTACAAAGGCACGATGTGGTCTCCAGGATATTCTTATGAATTCTTTGGCGGCGATGCAACTTACTGCATTATCCCAGCTGAAGTTATGGAATTAGGATGCTTACTTGAATATAAAGGCAAAGCTTACTACGAAGCTTCCCTTGCTGAACCACTCTCTTGTTCAATTGGTGCCATGAACGCCGCTTATCATACAAAGATGGGTGTTTATCATCATGAAATGGGCATTAAGAAGGGCGGCAAGTTAGCCATCATGGCTGGTGCTGGTCCAATGGGTTTAGGAGCCTTAACATATGCCTTACATAGAGATGTGACTCCAGGTATGGTTGTCGTTACGGATATCAATCAGGATCGTTTAGACCGTGCTGCTGAATTATTCCCACCTGAAGAAGTTAAAAAAGAAACAGGTATTGAATTACACTTCATCAATACCGGAAAGGTGGATGATCCAGTCAAGTACTTACGTGATCTGACCGGCGGTAAAGGTTATGATGATGTCTTATGTTATGCGCCAGTGGCTCCTGTTGTCGAACAGTCAAGTGCGATCTTAGGCCGTGATGGATGCTTAAACTTCTTCGCTGGACCTACTGATCCAAACTTCTCGGCAAAGATGAACTTCTACGATGTGCATTACAACTCAACACATGTCATGGGAACGACCGGCGGGAATACAGCTGATATGATTGAATCCCTTGAATTAACAGCTGCAAAACGTATTAACCCAGCCGTTATGATTACCCATCTTGGTGGCCTTGATACAGCTGCCGAAACAACTTTAAATTTACCAAAGATTCCTGGCGGTAAAAAATTAATCTACACTCATTTAAGAATGCCATTAGTAGCCTTAACAGATTTAAGAGCACGCGGTCAAGAATTAAACGATGATCGTTACATCGCCTTAGCTGATATTGTCGATGCTCACAAAGGTTTATGGTGTCCAGAAGCTGAAGAATACCTGCTTGCCAACTTCATTGACGAGTAATGCTGCTTTCACGCTCTCGTGAAAGGGGCGGAAAGGAATTTACATGGACGTAATGGATAAAAGACGTGAAGAAATTGTTAAATTGACGAATGAGGAAGGTTCTATCAGTTTTGCCAAGCTGAAGGAACACTTCCCCCAAGTCTCTGAAATGACTCTCAGAACAGATTTGAAAAAACTCGATGAACAAAAACGCATCGTCAGAGTACATGGCGGAGCAAAAAGTGTACAGGTGGTCATTGGGACTGACGACTTACTGGGACGACGTAATGTTCGAAATAAAGAAGCCAAAGAACAGATTGCCCAGAAGGCGCTCAGCCTCATTAAACCGCACACGACGATTTTTCTTGATTCAGGCTCAACGACAACAGCCCTTGCCAAGCTGTTTCCTGATCAGCCCAACATCATTTTTACCACCGGTCTTTCCTGTGCAGGGGAGCTGTGCCATTTAGAAAAGCCAGAGGTACGTATTCCCGGTGGCAAACTAAACCGTTATTCGATGAGTGTATGTGGATACTCAGGAATTTCGGAACTTGAAAGCGTCAATATTGATGTCGCTTTCATCGGCGTCACATGCTATTCAAGAGAAACCGGCTTTACCTGCGGCGTGGCAGAAGAAGCTGAACTCAAGCGAATGGTCATGCGCCGCGCAGAAAAAAATGTTATTTTGATGGATTCATCAAAAATTGGAACCCGCAGTACTTTCACTTTCTGTGATCTTAAAGATGTCGACATTATTGTTTCAGATGACAATGTCACCGGGGAAATGAAAGAGCGTATTGCCAATGCTGGCATCAAGCTTCTGTAATTTATCCTTCGTCCTTATTGATAAAAGTGTGAAGAGGGTACACTGTACAATAATAAGGAGAACTCTATGAAACAAGGATTACAAAAATTTGGTAAGTTTTTGAGCAACATGGTCATGCCAAATATTGGGGCATTCATTGCTTGGGGTCTTATCACTGCATTATTTATCGCAGATGGCTGGCTGCCAAATGCTAAATTAGCATCTATTCAGCCATTTATGCTTAACTTCTTACTGCCAATCCTGATCGCTATTCAGGGTGGGCGCATGGTTGGCGGCGAACGCGGCAGCATCATGGGCGCCATTGCCGTTGTTGGCTGTATCGCTGGTGTCACAACATTTACAAAAGACGGGATTTCCGGGACCCCGATGCTAATGGGCGCCATGGTCATGGGGCCACTTGGCGGCTGGGTGATCAAGAAATTTGATGCGTTCATGGAAACCCGTATGCCAGCCGGTTTCGAAATGCTTATTAATAACTTCTCAGTCGGGATCTTAGGGATGCTAGTGGCCATTTTTGGATACTATATTATTGGCCCATTGATGGATGCCATCTTAGCAGTCTTAACTGCCGGCGTTAATGTCTTAATCAAGAACCACTTATTGCCACTGGCTGCGATTATGATTGAACCAGCAAAAGTTTTATTCTTAAACAATGCGATCAATCATGGGATCTTTACACCAATTGGTGCCGAACAGGTCAAAGCTGCGGGAAAATCAATCATGTTCATGCTCGAAGCAAACCCAGGGCCAGGCGCCGGTGTCTTACTTGCTTATTGGGCGTTCTCAAAGGACAAAGCAACCAGACAGTCAGCACCAGGGGCCTTCATTATCCATTTCTTCGGTGGGATTCATGAAATTTATTTCCCATATGTTTTAATGAACCCAGTGGTTATTATTGCGCCAATCTTAGGCAATGTCGCAGCCATCACTTGGTTCTCTTTTACAAACTGTGGCTTGAAAGCGCCTTCTTCGCCAGGATCCATCATTGCCTTCCTGGCCATGACGCCAAAAGAAAAAATGTTACCAACAATTGCTGGGATTCTGATTGCCATGGGCATCTCATTCGCCATTGCTGCGGTCATCATTCGTGCTACAAGTACCGCTAACTTAGAAGATGCTCAGGCCCAGATGAATAATATGAAAGCCGCTTCTAAAGGCGAAGTTGTCAGCAGCGAAGGTCCTGCCGTTTTAGCAAAGGATTCTAACCAGATCAAGAAAGTCATCTTTGCCTGCGATGCCGGGATGGGCTCAAGTGCGATGGGCGCTACAAAATTCAGAAACCGTATTAAAGGTGTGCGTCCAGATATTACCGTCAAGAATACTTCCGTAGATACCATTCCTGATGATGCTGATGTGGCCGTTGTACAGGTGACATTAGTCGAACGTGCAAAGAAATCGGCACCACATTCACAGATCATTACCATTGATAATTTCTTAAATGATCCCCATCTCGATGATCTCTATTTACAGTTAACAACCGGGGATGCGCCAGCTGTCACAAGTGTTGAACCAGTTGAAGAAGAAAAGAAAGCCATCTCGAAAGATGTCTTATTAAGATCAGGGATCGAACTTGGTTTACCATCATGCTCAAAAGAAGAAGCGATTCGTCATGCTGGTGAATTACTCGTTAAGCAGGGTTGCGTCGAACCAAGCTATGTGGATGCGATGCTTGATCGTGAAAAGTTAGTCACCACCTATATGGGCATGGGTGTCGCCATTCCTCATGGCACGGCTGAAGCCAAAGAAACTGTTAAGAAGACTGGCGTCGTCTTCACCCAGTATCCTGATGGTGTGCCATTTGGTGATGAAAAAGCTAACTTAGTCATCGGTATTGCCGGCATCGGCGGTGAACATCTTGATGTTCTTGCTAGTATTGCTGGAACCTTAGATGATGCCGAAACGCTTGAAAAACTGAAAACAACAGATGATGTCGATTATATCTTAAAGACCATCATCGGTGAATAACTTCCATAATATACCTCATAAACATGCACAATTGGCGTCTTAGCAGGCAGGCGCGTGGCTTCCACAAAGCGTTAAGCAGCCTCTAGTCTCTTATAAATTATTTATCGAATCTTTTACTATTTATTTCTTTCTAGAATAACCTTTAGCCCCCACTAAAGGTTATTTTCTTTTATAAATATGTTAAAATAGGCATGCGTCTGTCATTATGAATGAAGGAGGAACGTATGAATATTGATCATTTAAAATACGTTTTAGAGGTGGAAAAATGTGGATCAATTTCCAAGGCCGCCAAAAATCTTTATTTAAATCAGCCCTATTTATCAAAGGTCATCAGTGAGGTCGAAGGGGAGCTGAATATAAAAATATTTGAACGTTCCAATAAAGGAATTGAAACAACCTACGAAGGACGAGAAGTACTCAGCCGTATCACGCATATCGTCAATGAGATGAATGCCCTTGAACATCTTTACGACAGTGATCAGGCGATGGTCCGCTTTAGTGTTGCGTTACCGACCGCCAGCTATATTGCCAGTGCTTTTGATAACTTTATTCAGACCTGTATTCCTACTAAAAGCAGTGCCGATATCATCTATCATGAGACTGATCCGGCTGATGCGATTGAACTTGTCAGCAATGCCGAGTGCAACTTAGGAATTGTGCGCATGTTTAATTTTGATAAAGATTATTATCAGCATTTACTGGAATTCAAGAATCTTTCAAGCTATACGCTCTGTGATTTCGACAGCGTCGTTTTGATGTCGAAGAATTCACCACTCGCTAATAAGACCTTTATTGAAAAAAAGGATCTTGAGGGACTGATTGCGATCCGTCATGGCGACATTCGCCTGCCACGTCATACAACCAGCTTTCTTGATGATCTGTATAAATCAGCAGGGGTCAATCAGATTATTAAAGTTTATGAACGTGCGTCAGAATTTGAGATTTTAACGGCATTAAGAAAAGCCTTTATGTTTGTTTCGCCGATGCCAGAGGCGACCTTAAAACGCTATAACCTGGTGACGAAGCATACGTCGCCAACTTTATTGAAGGGACGAGATATTCTGATTTATCGTCGTGGCTATACGTTATCTAGGGAAGATACACAGTTTATCGAATATCTGCGCAATGAAATCAGACAATTTTAAAATTCTTATATCAAAATATCATTTTATCGGTGTCTTTTCAAAGGCGCTTTTTTATAGACCTAAAAAGAATACCCGATTATGCGGATTATATTTTAATGTATATGATAAAGTCAAAAGGCTATAACGATTTAGTTATAGCACCATACTTTTTTGATTCTTGTCAATTTGAAATGGAAACGGTAACATATGAATTGTGAAATGAATCACATTTCAAGAAAAGTAAATTATTAAATGAAAAAGGAGATAATAATATGCAAAGATTTACTTTACCTAGAGATCTTTATCATGGAAAGGGAGCTCTGGAAGCTTTAAAAACATTAAAAGGTAAAAAAGCTATGATTTGTGTTGGTGGCGGCTCTATGAAACGTTTAGGCTTCTTGGCCAAAGCTGAAGAATACTTAAAAGAAGCTGGCATGGAAGTTCAGTTATTCGAAGGAATTGAACCAGATCCATCTGTAACAACAGTTATGCGTGGTGCTAAAGCCATGGAAGAATTCGAACCTGACTGGATCGTTGCTATGGGCGGCGGTTCACCAATTGATGCTGCAAAAGCTATGTGGATCAAATATGAACATCCAGAATGCACATTCGAAGATATGTGTAAAGTCTTCGCTTTACCAGAATTAAGAAAGAAAGCTCATTTCTGTGCTGTTTCTTCTACATCTGGTACTGCAACAGAAGTCACTTGCTTCTCAATCATTACTGACTACGACAAAGGTATCAAATATCCAATCGCAGACTTCGGGATCGCACCTGATGTTGCTATCGTTGACCCTAACTTAGCAGAAACTATGCCTCAGAAGTTAACTGCTCATACAGGTATGGATGCAATGACTCATGCCATCGAAGCTTATGTTTCAACTGCACATTGTAACTACACTGATCCAGTTGCCATCTGGGCAATCCGTATGATTCAGAGAGACTTAGTTAACTCTTATAATGGCGATATGACTGCTCGTGACAATATGCATGATGCACAGTGCTTAGCTGGTCAGGCATTCTCTAACGCTTCACTTGGTATCGTTCACTCAATGGCTCATAAGACAGGTGCGGCTTTCGCAGATTATGGTGCTCATATCATCCACGGTGCTGCTAACGCAATGTACTTACCAAAGGTCATCGCATTCAACGCTAAAGATCCAGAAGCGAAATCAAGATATGCATTCATCGCTGATGAAATGAAATTAGGTGGCAACACTGAAGATGAAAAGGTTGCAAACTTAATTGCTAAATTAAGAAGCATGAATGATGCATTAAATATCCCACATTGTATCAAACATTATGGCAAGGATTCTTATCCAACTGAACAAGGCTTCGTACCAGAAGACGTATTCTTAGAAAGATTACCTGAAATCGCTAAGAACGCCATCGGCGATGCATGTACATTAACGAACCCACGTAAACCTTCACAGGAAGAAATGGAAAAGTTATTAAAAGCTTGCTACTACGATACAGAAGTAGATTTCTAAAAACGAATATAAGAGAAGGTGATGAGCCTTCTCTTCTTTTATTAGGAGGAGAATTATGGAACTTAGAGATAAAAATGGATTAACAGAAGAAGAATTCTTAAAACAATATAATGCGGATAAATATCCAAAACCATCAGTCACGGCAGATATTGCGGTTATTGCCCATGAAGGAGACACACGTTATATTTTATTGATCCAAAGAGGCGGTCATCCTTATTTAGGATGCTGGGCTTTACCAGGTGGCTTCTCAAATAAGAATGAACGGATCGAACATGTGGCGAACCGTGAACTTGAAGAAGAGACAGGCGTCAAGGGATTAGACTTAAAATTAGTTGGTGTCTATTCGAAACCGGGCCGTGATCCCCGTGGCTGGACGATGTCCTGTGCTTATAAGGCTGATGTCAATAAAGGAGACGTAAAGGCTCAAGCCGGTGACGATGCTGCCAATGCCAAGTGGTTTAAGGTCAATGAAAAAGATTATTCACTAACTTGTGAAAATACGACATTACATCTTGAAGATTTGGCATTTGACCATAATGAGATTGTATCTGATGCGTTGAATATGAAATAATCCTTGCAATAGTGATAGATTCCTCTTAGAATAGGTCCCGTGAGGGAGGTAACATAATGGAACTTACAACAGATGTTTTTCATAATTTCTTTCCTGGCAATGCCCTTGTCACAGCAGGAAATGAAGAAGACTACAATACCATGTTGATCGGCTGGGGCGCTTTAGGAACGATCTGGGGTAAAGCAGCTGCGACGATCTATGTTCGTGACAGTCGTTACACATTGGAATACTTAGAGAAGAATGATTACTTTACGATCAGTTTCTTTGATGATCATCAGGAAGATCTTCATCTTTTAGGAACAAAGTCTGGTCGTGACGGGGACAAAGTGGCAAAGACCTCTTTAACACCGGTCAGCGTTGACCATTCGATGACTTTTAAGGAAGCAAAATATACGCTTTTATGTAAGAAGATGTACTTACAGAAACTAGACGAAAAAGCGATGCCTGAAGAGGTCGTTAAAAGAAATTATGCCAATGGTGATATGCATAATATGATCATTGGTGAAGTCATCAAAATCATTAAGTAAGAAGCGGTGGAAATCGAACATGTTATATTTTATTAATGATTATTCAGAAGGAGCACATCCTAAAATTTTAGAAGCTCTAGCTAAAACGAACAATGAACATTTACTTGGCTATGGAGCAGATGAGTATACACAGTCTGCCAAAAAGAAGATCTGTGCCTTCTTAGGTAAAGACATCGATGATATTTACATGATCTCTGGTGGAACTCAGACGAATAAAGTCGTAATTGGGACGATGTTAGAAAACTATGAAGGCGTTATCGCAGCTGTCACTGGTCATGTGTCGATCCATGAAGCTGGAGCCATTGAAGCGACAGGTCATAAAGTTTTAACGTTACCTAGTCATGATGGAAAAATTGATGCGGATGAATTAAAGGATTACCTTGAGACATTCTATAATGATGGCAACCATGAACATATGGTCTTTCCAGGAATGGTCTATGTCTCTCATCCAACTGAATATGGCACCCTTTATAGCAAAGCTGAACTGACGGCGATTTCGAAAGTCTGTCATGAATATGATCTGCCATTATTCTTAGATGGGGCAAGACTTGGCTATGGCTTAGCTGCTAAACATGATCTAGAAATTGAAGATATCGTCAATTTAACTGATGTTTTCTATATTGGTGGCACCAAGGTCGGGGCCTTATGTGGTGAAGCTGTTGTTTATACGCATCACAATGCACCAAAACATTTTGTCACACAGATCAAACAGTATGGCGCCTTACTTGCCAAAGGAAGATTGATGGGTGTACAGTTTGATACATTATTTACTGATGATCTTTATTTAAAGATCTCTCAGAATGCGGTCGATACCGCCATGAAGTTAAAAGCTGGGCTCAAAGAAAAAGGATATCATTTCTATCTTGATTCCCCAACGAATCAGCAGTTTATTATTATGGAAAATGAAAAACTGAAAGCTTTAGGCGAAAAAGTTATGTACAGCTTCTGGGAAAAGTATGATGATGATCATACCGTCATCAGACTTGCGACATCTTGGGCGACAAAAGAAGAAGACGTTGATGCTTTATTAGCATTGTTATAATGAAAAAGGCGTAGATCCAATGGAGATTGAATCTATGCCTTCTTTTTTATTTACGATATTTCACGCCATGTAAACGGCCAATGGCCACGGCATCGTATGAGAATCGATAACCGATACAGCCTGTTTTAGAAGAGTAGCCACCGACTGTGCCAATCGTCAAATCATTAGAAACATAGACCGCAACGTGGTTAATGTTCATAAAGCGATGGTTCTTTCCGCCAGTGGAGAAGAAAAGTAGATCGCCAGGACGCATCCTCTTTAAATTCTTACTCGTCCCTTTCATTAATAAAGCATGCTTCTTGAGCCATTTTGCATCATCGGCAGCTGTTGGTGCATATTTTTTATTACCTAAAGTCAGACCAGCTTTTTTGTAAGTACGCCAAGCAAATGTACTGCAGTCGACATATTTTTTCTGTGTGCGCTTCTTCTGTGAGTAGTGTGGCTTTGTACGAGCAATCGCATAAGCGCTTCTGATAATTTTATAAGTCTTTTGATCAACGGACCAGAATTCTTCTGTCGTATTATCAATGCCATCGTTCATTGTTACAGTGATCTTACCAGTCGCTTTTTTCGCTTTGACGGTATTATTCTTGAAATCAAGATAACGATTTGATGTGCTATTCATCTGAGAAAGAAGAAAAGCAGGTGCACCACTCGTAATGAATTTCTTGGACATACCTTTCTTCAAGATCGTATTTTCATAGGATGCTTGTTTTGGTGATGACAGGATCAGTCTTGTGTGAAGAACGACACCTTCTGTGTAGATCGTTAACTGCGTATCCGTGACTTTAGAAGATCTCACATAAGTACCATCGATCTTGACATTAGGATCAGCACAATAGACGTAAGACTTTGCTTCGCTATAGGCGGTATCGACATAAGCTCCGTTACCTTCACCCACTCCGCCATAGGTGATCGGCTGAATCGATGGCTGAATGACGTTGATCCTGATCGTGTTGTGGGTGATGTCATCACCACATTGAACAGAACATGATACGGTGTCTTCACCATCAGTTGCCGTGATCACAGCATAGCCAGGACCTTGACCGGTGATCACACCATTGGCATCCACTGTGGCTACGCTTGGATCATCACTTGTAAAGGATGCTGCTTTATTGGCAGTGATCTGAAATGTTTCGTTTGGATTCAGTTTCACATCAGAATGTGAAAGATGAAGATAATCACTATCTGTTGCATAATAATCATTGGCAGTCGCCTCATCAACGACATTTCGATAAAGTGTCTGAGTGACTGTCCCTTCGCCAACGGATGATCCGGTGACTTGAATGTTTGAACCGCTTTGAGAAATTGAAAAATATGGATCGCTGGTTGTGAAATATGTTTGATAGCCATCCTTATATTCCCCGTTTACGGTAATCGTTCCCCCAACGCCGACATAAGCATCTTCCGTATAAGGATAGGTGTTGGCAGCGTTAATGGCATTTTGATCTTCGGCATGGACGACCGGACTGACACAAAAGACCATCATCACGACTAAGATCAGTTTTAAAAATGTATGTTTCATGTTAAATCCTCCCCTTAGTAGCATTTTAATAGATGAAGGAACGAAGTAAAAGACCATTTTGTGACAAAGTTATGTTAAAATGGTCCACAAAGGAGTCAGAACTATGGAACTAAGAGAAAGAATCATTGAGGCTGCTTTTCGTGCCTATAAACAAAAAGGATTAAAATTTACAATGGACGATCTGGCTAAGGATCTCTCCATTTCCAAGAAGACGATCTATACCATCTTTGATGATAAAGGGAGTTTGATCGATGCCTTAGTCGAAGAAGTCTTTAAAGAAGTCAAGATCTGTGAAGATCAGGTCATGCATGATGAATCGCTAGATACCTTAGGAAAGGTAAAGGGGATCTTAGCGGCTTTTCCTGATCTCTTTGAAAACTTAGATGCTAGTGGTCTTTATGTTCTGCGTGATAAATATCCGATGACTTATCGCAAGGTGCAAAGACATCTTGAGACAGGATGGGAACAAACATTTAGCATCTTAAACCAAGGTGTGAAAGAAGGGGTTCTTCGTCCTTTCAATATGGCCTTATTTAAATTGATGTATGAAGCGACTTTGGAAAGCTTCTTTACAAGAGATTTCTTAAGTGTTCATCATTTAGAATATCGAGATGCTTTAAATCAGATCGTTGAAATTATGGTAGAAGGCATTACCATTGATCAAAAATAGATCTGTAATCATTAAAATAACACAAATATAAAACTAAAATTTTCTAAAATCATAAAAAACAGATAAAAAAGATAAAAAAACTCTCGCTATTTTCTCTCATTTCAAGTATCATGTACGTAATGTACTTAAAGGGGGAATACACTCATGGATATGCAGATGGAGTTTATCCGTAAACTACCAACACCACAGGAAATTAAAAATCAGTATCCTGTCACATTAGCAATGAAGGAGCTCAAACAAGAGAGAGACGAAGAGATCAGAGATATTTTTGCCGGTAAGGAAAATAAGCTGATCTTGATCATCGGCCCATGTTCAGCAGATAATGAAGATGCAGTTCTAGAATATATGCATCGTTTAAGAAAGGTGCAGGACAAAGTCGCCGATAAGATCTTCATCATTCCTCGTGTTTATACAAATAAACCTAGAACAATTGGGAAAGGCTATAAAGGCATGCTGCACCAGCCTGATCCACTTGGTGAAGAAGATATGTTAGCAGGGATCATTGCCATTCGTCATATGCACACAAGAGTCGTTAAAGAAACAGGCTTCACATGTGCTGAAGAAATGCTTTATCCACAGAACCATAGATACTTATCTGACTTATTATCTTATGTTGCCGTTGGGGCACGTTCTGTTGAAAACCAGGAACATCGTATCGTTGCTTCCGGAATCGGGATCCCAGCTGGGATGAAGAACCCGACTGGTGGCGACTTAACAGTTATGATGAATTCCATTGAAGCCGCTCAGGCTAAGCAGAAGTTCATCTATCGTGGCTGGGAAGTCAAGACTCCAGGTAATGATTTTGCTCATGCCATCTTACGTGGTTACGTTGATGAAAACGGAACAGCTTATCCAAACTATCATTATGAAACATTAGAGAGAGTTGCTCATTTATACGAAGAACGAAATCTCGAACATCCAGCAGTCATTGTCGATACGAACCATTCTAACTCTGGTAAGCGTTATGCCGAACAGATCCGTATCGCCAAAGACGTTATGCATTCACGTCAGTTAAATCCAAAGATCAAGAATTTAGTCAAAGGCCTGATGATCGAATCTTATCTTGAGGATGGTAATCAGAAACCTGAAGAAGGCGTCTTTGGTAAGTCTATTACTGACCCATGCTTAGGCTGGGAAAAGACAGAGCAGCTGATCTTAGATCTTGCCGAATTAGTTGATTAAGAAGGTCTCCATGTGGAGATCTTTTTTTTATGCAATTTCGGATTTTTGACTAACGAATGAAAATGCTTTACCAAAATCCCCTTTTTTCTTGTGATTTTTTTATTCAAAAGGTCTTAATCTTAACATTTCCAGTTTCATAAAGCTATAATAAAGATATAGGAATATCATGTATTCTTTATGAAAGAAAGGGGAGCGTTTACTATGATGATCTATTACAGTATTCCAATTATTGCGGCTTTAGCCTTATTACTGGCCTTGTATTTTTATCGCAGTGTCGTTAAAGAAGATATGGGCACAGAAAAGATGAAAGATATTGCGGGCGCCATCAGTGAAGGGGCTCACGCCTTCCTGCATTCCGAATATCGAGTGCTTTTGATCTTCGTGATCGTATTATTCTTCTGCATTGGAATTGGCGTCAATAATTTTATCACAGCCATTTCCTTCGTCGCCGGGGCTTGCTTAAGTGTCCTGGCCGGCTACTTCGGTATGAACACGGCTACAAAAGCGAATGTGCGCTGTGCCAATGCCGCTCGTCGTTATGCCTCCAATAAAGCATTGGAGATTGCCTTCTCTGGTGGTTCGGTCATGGGCTTATGCGTGGCTGGCTTCGGAATCTTAGGTGTCTGCATCGTTTATGCCATTACCAAAGATGTTCATATTTTATCTGGTTTCTCATTAGGAGCTTCATCGATTGCCTTATTTGCCCGTGTTGGTGGCGGGATCTACACCAAAGCTGCCGATGTTGGTGCTGACCTTGTCGGTAAAGTTGAAAAAGGCATTCCTGAAGATGATCCACGTAATCCAGCCGTCATTGCGGATAATGTTGGTGACAATGTCGGTGACGTGGCAGGTATGGGCGCTGACTTATTTGAATCTTATGTTGGTGCATTGGTTTCAGCCATTACTTTAGGCGTCGTTTATTTCAAAGATAAAGGCGTCCTCTATCCACTCTGTATTTCAGCCATTGGCCTGGCTGCCTGCATGATTGCCTCATTCTTTGTCAGAAAGAGTCGTGGCACGCATCCAGCCGGTGTCTTAAAAATCGGGACATACACCGCAAGTATTATCGTGTTTATCGCTTCACTTGTCTTATCACAGGTGATGTTTGGTAAGCTCAATCAAGGTATGTGTATCGTATCTGGCCTTGTCGTCGGTGTCCTGATCGGGATGATTACTGAAATCTATACATCAGCTGATTACGCACCTGTTAAAGAGATTGCCAAACAGTCTGAAACAGGCGCCGGGACAACTGTCATCTCTGGTCTTTCCGTTGGTATGAAATCGACATTCTTCCCAATCTTATTGATCTGTATCGCCATCTTTGCATCATTCTATTTTGGTGGCCTTTACGGGATCGCTTTATCCGCTGTTGGTATGCTTTCTACAACGGCCATCACAGTTGGTGTCGATGCTTATGGACCAATCGCCGATAATGCTGGCGGTATTGCCGAAATGAGCGGACTCGATGAAGAAGTACGAGACATTACCGATTCGTTAGATGCGGTTGGGAATACGACAGCTGCCATGGGCAAAGGCTTTGCCATTGGTTCAGCAGCCTTAACGGCTTTAGCTTTATTCGTTTCTTATGCACAAGCTGTTAACTTAAAAGCTATTGATATTTTGAATTATAAAGTCATTATCGGTTTGATGGTTGGTGCCATGTTACCATTTATCTTTAGTGCTTATACAATGTCTTCAGTTGCCAAAGCAGCCTTTAAGATGATTGAAGAAGTCCGTCGCCAGTTCAAAGAGATGCCTGGCATCTTACGCGGTGAAACACGTCCAGATTATAAGACTTGCGTTGCTATCAGTACAAATGCAGCTCTGCATGAAATGATCGTGCCTGGCTTGATCGCCGTATTAGCACCAATCGTTATGGGATGCTTACTTGGAACTGCCGCTTTAGGTGGTATGTTAGCCGGTGCCTTAGTCACAGGTGTTATGATGGCTATCTTTATGAGTAATGCCGGTGGTGCCTGGGACAATGCTAAAAAATATATTGAAAATGATCATTTAGGTGGTAAAGGTTCGCCAGCTCACAAAGCAGCCGTTGTCGGCGATACTGTTGGTGACCCATTTAAAGATACTAGTGGTCCTTCATTAAATATCTTGATCAAATTAATGACGATCGTTTCATTAGTCTTTGCACCATTATTTATCACTATTGGCTCATTAATTTAATGACAAAAAATGGTACCAGCCCCGCGCTGGTACCTTTTAGTTCTTCTTGACGATCGGCAGCCACAATTCACAATAATAATCCTGACTATTTTTATCGCCTTCAGGTAAGTAGTCGATCGAAGCATCACAAGCTAACGTGTATTCTGAATGCTCAGAAAACCAAGTGTTATACACATCATAGGCTAAAGACTGCAGACCATAAGGGTAAGCACCATGGCAGGGAAACTTGACCCATAAGGAACTATCAAAGTGATAGCTCTCAAGATCACTCTGCAAAGTTCTTCCGGCCACGTAATAGTGAGTGAGATTAAAATCCTTTTCATCATTGATCGTTACAGCTAAAGTGCCAACATCTCCCAAAGGAGCGCTTTGCAGTTCTTTCATCATTTGATTATAAAAAGCGGGAATCTTTATAAAGGCTTCGTGATCTGCGACATCTAATTTGTAGCCATAGATCGTCAGCTCTTCTTTTTCAATACGATAATCCATAATGTTCTCCTTTTTGGCCATTATAACATAGGCATGCGTTCATGAGAATTTTTCTAAAGATTTAAATATAATGAAAATATGAAATTTATTGTTATAATGTAATTATTAAGGATTATAACGTTTTTTCTCGTCAAAAAAAACAGTGTCATTTCTTTTGAATCGACACTGTCAGACAAAAAATATTATAAAGTTTGAAATGCAAAGGCGTTATAA
>ONFH01000028.1 GCA_900317015.1 uncultured Erysipelotrichaceae bacterium
CCATGAATGAGAAAGCTGAAGCAGCCGAAGCAAAGAAAGCTGCCATTGCCAAAGCGAAAGCTGAAGCAAAGTTAGCTGCAAAGCAGGGCGCTGCTGCCAGAAAAGCTGCTGCCATCAAGAAGCAGAAAGCTTTAACTAAGAGCTATTCTCAGACAACTGTTAAAAATGGTACAGCTACTTATAAGTTCGTCAAAGCTGTCTCAGGAAACATTGAATCTTCCGCTACCTATAAAGCTGTCCAGGGCGCAAGAAAATATCGTGGCGTAAGATTAACACGTTCAGCTGGTACGACAACTGGTCCTAACGGAAAAGAAACTTACTACAATTTAAATATGAGCCGCGTCGTTTCAATCATGCATTCTAAAGGAATCAGTGGAAAATACTGGGTCCGTAGTGATGGAGTGAAGATGTTAGGTAACTATATCATGTTAGCATCTAATAATAATGTTCGTCCAACTGGTACGATTTATGAAACATCACTTGGTCTTGGCATCGTTTGTGATACTGGCACATTTGCTAGTGGCAATCCACGTATGACTGATATTGCCGTTGCCTGGTAAGAATAAACCGTGCTTGCACGGTTTTTTTCATGAGTTGGTGTAGGTATTCGATTCATTACGTGATATAATGAGCACGTCCCAAAAAATCATTTAAGCAAGGAGATAATTAATTATGGGTAAATATTTTGGTACAGATGGTTTCCGTGGTGAAGCCAATGTCGATTTAACTGTAGAACACGCTTATAAAGTCGGCCGTTACTTAGGCTGGTATTTTGGTAAAAATAAAGATAGAAAAGCAAAAGTTTTAATTGGTAAGGATACAAGACGTTCAAGCTACATGTTTGAATATTCATTAGTTGCCGGCCTAACAGCTTCTGGTGCTGATGCTTATTTAATGCATGTGACGACAACACCTTCAGTCAGCTACATCGTTCGTGCTGATGGCTTTGACTGTGGGATCATGATCTCAGCTTCACATAACCCTTATTATGATAATGGTTTAAAAGTCATCGATGCTGATGGTAAAAAATTAATGGGTGAAGTCGAAGCTTCCATTGAACGTTATATCGATGGTCTTTCTGATGAAATTCCATTTGCGACGAAAGATGATATTGGTCGTGCTTTAGATTACTCTATGGGCCGTAACAGATATATCGGTTACTTAATGTCTATTCCAACAAGAGCATTCAAGAACATCAAAGTTGGTCTTGATTGTGCCAACGGCTCTTCTAGCAGCATTGCGAAAGCTGTTTTTGATGCTTTAGGTGCGAAGACTTATGTCATCAATAATGAACCTAATGGTGTCAATATTAATACCAACTGTGGATCAACACATATTGAAGCTTTACAGTCATTCGTGACGCAGAATGCTTTAGATGTTGGTTTCGCTTATGATGGTGATGCCGATCGTTGTATCGCCGTCGATGAATTTGGTCGTGTTGTCAATGGTGACTTAATTCTTTATGTTTGTGGTAAGGAATTAAAGAAACATGGCGAACTTGCTAATAATAAGATCGTTACCACAGTTATGAGTAACATTGGTCTTTACAAAGCTTTAGATGCAGCCGGAATTGGTTATGCCAAGACAGCTGTTGGTGATAAGTATGTTTATCAGAACATGGTTGAAGAAGGCAATGTCATCGGTGGTGAACAGTCAGGTCATATCATCTTCTCTAAACATGCCACAACTGGTGATGGAATCTTAACATCATTAAAGATCATGGAAGCGATCATTGAAAATAAACAGACATTAGCTCAGTTAATTGAACCGGTGAAGATCTATCCACAGTTATTGATCAATGTTCGTGTCAAAGATAAGAAAGTTGTTTTAGATGATCCTGATGTGAAGGCTGAAGTTGAAAATGTTGAAAAAGCCTTAAAGGGTGAAGGCCGTGCTTTAGTTCGTGCCTCTGGTACAGAACCAGTCATTCGTGTCATGGTCGAAGCGCCATCAGATGAGATCTGTCATGAATATGTTTTAAAGGTCGTTAACAAGATCAAAGAAAAGGGTTATGCAGAATAATGCAGATTCGTGAACTTGGAGATGAGGATATCGAAGCCGTCAAAGACATCTGGAATAAGATCATCGATGATGGTCTCGCCTTTCCCCAGCTGAATGTTCTAAGTAGCGAAGAAGCGAAACGCTTCTTTACCAGCCAGACTTATACAGGCGTTGCTGAAGACAATGGTGAGATCGTTGGGATGTATATTCTTCATCCTAACAATGTTGGACGCTGTGGTCATATCGCCAATGCCAGCTATGGTGTCAGAAGTGATATGCGAGGTAAACACATTGGCGAAAAGCTTGTGAAGGACTGCTTACATATGGCCAAAGAGAAAGGCTTCCGTATTTTACAGTTCAATGCAGTTGTTGACTCGAATATTCATGCGCGTCATCTCTATAAACGTCTTGGCTTTAAAGAAGTCGGCGTGATCAAAGATGGTTTCTTACTTAAGAATGGAACCTATGATGATATTCATGTCATGTATCATGATTTAAAAGATTGTTAAAAGAAAGGCACAGATTCTTAGTCGAATCTATGCCTTTTTACGATTTTCCGCTACTTTTTATGATCGTGGATCTTCTGTGCTTTTCTTAAAGCTTCATCACGTTTGATGATCTCTCTGATGACATCCTTGTTATGAGGAGTGAGATCACTGATGACGATCGTATCAGGGTCTTCTAGTCCTTCATTGGGATCGATCGTAATCTTTTCAATACGCAGGACCTTCATGAGACGATCGAGTTTATCGAGGTCTATTTTCTGTAAATGATGTTCTTCGAAGCTTAGATAGCTTTCATGATTCATGCCGATCAGCTTTGCGGTATAATTAGGGCTGTAATCAAGTTCTTCTCGATGTTTTTTACAAATGTCTGGTATATCACTGAATTTCATTGTTCTATCCTCCAATGAAACTATAACGAGAATGGTTGCGGAAAAATCCGCAACACAGATGTAACTCACGACAGGGGAGGGGGTATGCGAGGTGGATGATCTGTTTAATAAAGATAGTGTTCTTTTTATTGAAATACAGGACCATTATTTAAGAATCGTCAGGCTCAATGATGAACAGAAAATCAGGATGCCTTTAAGGAGACTTTCCGAGGCTTTAAAAGAGAGTCCTGACTTTGTGAAGATCAATCGTTCCTACATTATTAATATGAACTTTATTTATGAGATCGATGGAAATGATGTGTATATTCTTGAACATCTTGATGAATTTAGAATTCCCATCGGAAGACGTTTTCATAAGCATTTCTATGAAGCACTCGAAGTTTTTGACTTCGGGCTTTCTTAGGAATGCTTTTCTTTTTGCAACTTGGTTGCATTTTTATTTTATCCTGTTATAATTTGCAAGTGAGTTGCAAAAAGGAGTGAGTCTCTTGAAGAAATATAAAGATATCATTACAAGCTATCTAAAAAATCATGAAGAACATCGTATTGCCGCTGCCGACATTTATGAACATTTGCGTGAACATGAATGTGATGTCAATAAAACAACGGTTTATCGTAACTTAGATAAACTTGAAGCAGAAGGTGTACTGAAAAAATATAAACTACCTGATGAAGCTATCAGTTACTATCGCTATGTCGACCCATCCTGCAATCACCACCTGCACATGCAGTGTAAGCGATGTGGAAAGATCTTCCATTTGAACTGTGAGTTTATGGATGAGATCACAGAACATCTCTTAAAGGATCATGGCTTTCTGCTTGACTGCAGTGATTCTTTACTGGTGGGCTTATGTGAAGACTGTCGTAAGGAGATGAGCAAATGAAGAAGATCTTAATGTGTCTTTTTTTATGTCTAAGTCTTTGTGCCTGCGCTCCTGCGAAGTCGCAGAAAACGATCGTTACGACCAATTTTCCTGCTTATGACTTTGTCCGTGCCATAGTGGGGA
The DNA here is from genome assembly GCA_900317015.1 of uncultured Erysipelotrichaceae bacterium. Classification (GTDB taxonomy): domain Bacteria; phylum Bacillota_I; class Bacilli_A; order Erysipelotrichales; family Coprobacillaceae; genus Intestinibaculum. Next base: position 3,904 of record ONFH01000028.1, read on the forward strand.
AACAAAGCGGTTATACGATCAAGCTTTTAATTAAGCCAGGAACCGATACGCATTCTTATGAGCCAACACCAAAAGATATTGTCGCCATTGAAAATGCGGATCTCTTCTTTTATGTGGGGGGAGATTCTGATGAGTGGGTCGAGAATATCCTCAATGATGTCGATCGGAAAAAGACAAAAGTCGTGAAGATGATGGATCTGATCAATCATAAGTATGAAGAAGAGAGTGTTGAAGGGATGCAGGAAGAACATGGTCATGAAGAGGAAGAAGAACCTGAATATGATGAACATGTCTGGACCTCACCAGTCAATGCGATGCAGATCGTCAAAAACCTCGCAGTGAAAATAGAAAATATGGATCCTGCTCATAAAACATTGTATCAGAAAAATAGTGAAAACTATATTAAAAAAATTAGAGAAATACATAATGAATTCAAAAATGTGGTCGCTCATGCGAAAAGAAAAGAACTGATCTTTGGGGATCGTTTCCCATTGCTTTACTTTGTCAAGACGTATGGCTTAACGTATTCAGCTGCCTTTGCTGGCTGTGCGGAGGAGACTGAACCAAGTGCTGCCACGATGACCTATCTGATCAATAAAGTCAGAAAAGATCATATTCATTATGTCTTAAAGATCGAATTATCAGCTGGGAAAGTGGCCCAGACGATCGCCTCAGAAACAGGGGCCAAAGTCTTAACGTTCTCAAGTATTCATAATGTCTCTAGTGAAGACTTTAAGAAGGGCATTACCTATGTTGATGTGGAACAAAATAATGTCAAAGTATTAAGGAAGGTGCTGGAACGTTGAAAACACTTGTCGAAGTCAAAAACTTATGCTTAGGCTATGAAGGAAAGGAAGTCATTCATAACTTAAGCTTTCAAATTGAAGAGCATGACTTTATCATCGTTTTAGGAGCCAATGGCTCAGGAAAAAGTACCCTGGTCAAAGGACTTCTGAAACTGATCAAGCCAATGCATGGAGAAGTCATCTATCATTTACAGAAAGATATGATCGGTTATATGCCACAGGTCACGAAAGTAGATGGGCATTTCCCAGCAACTGTTTTTGAAGTTGTTTTATCAGGGGCCTTAAACCGTTTAAAAAAACGTGCCTTCTTTAGAAGTGGGGAAAAGAAGCTGGCGATGGAAAGTCTAGAGATGTTAAATATTGCGGATCTTAAGAATCATCCGTTTTCTGATCTTTCAGGTGGACAGAAACAGAAAGTCCTTTTAGCAAGAGCTTTATGTGCGACGAGAGAATTATTGATCCTCGATGAACCATCTAATAACTTGGATTTAAAATCAAAGGCTGAGTTCTATGACTTAATTAAAGAACTGAATGAAAAACGAGGTATTACGATCATGCTCATTACGCATGATGAACATGGCAAGGAATCCTTAGGTAATAAGATCTTGTCATTTGATGATCATGAAGTGACATGTACAAGAAGGGAGGCAAACGCATGAATGAGATCTTAACAATGTTTAGCTATGGCTTTATCGTCCGTGCTTTTGTGAGCGGCTTGCTGATTTCTTTATGTGCTTCCCTGCTTGGGGTGACGTTAGTTTTACGTAATAATGCCATGATCAGTGATGGGCTTTCCCATGTTTCATTTGGTGCCTTTGCGATTGCAGCTGTCTTTGGTCTGACACCATTATATGTGGCCATTCCGGCGGCCATCATTGCTTCCATTATGATCCTGCGCTTAAATGAAGGAAAGCTTCATGGTGACAGTGCGATCGCCATCTTATCATCAAGTGCGTTAGCCATTGGGGTGACGGCTATTTCTATTGGCAGTGGCGTCAATGTCGATCTGAATGCTTACTTATTCGGCTCGATTCTTTCCATCTCGCAAAGTGATATGATCGTATCGATCATTGTCTGCGCCATCGTCATGGCTTTATATGTCTTCTCTTATAATCGTATCTTTGCTTTGACATTTGATCGTGACTTTGCCAAGAGTACTGGTATGAAGACAGATCGTTATGATCTGATCTTAGCGGCTTTAGCATCTGTCGTGATCGTAATGGGTATGCGTATGATGGGGGCTTTGTTAATCTCTAGTTTAACGATCTTCCCAACGATCACATCTCGCTATTTAGCGCATTCTTATAAAGGTGTGATCTGTACCAGTGTTGTTGTTTCACTGATCTGTTTTGTGATCGGTCTTGTGCTTTCTTATGTTTACTCTCTACCAACCGGTGCAATGATCGTGATCGTCAATCTGATCGTTCTGCTTTGTGCAATGCTCTTTAGTACTATTTCTAAAAAATAACTAGTATTTTCCAACATTTGAGATTACTATATATAAAGAAATAGTTATCCAAGGAGGTAGAGTGCATGCTTGTTAATCAGAATGTCAAAACAAAACTTGCTAAGGAAGTGACTTGTTTTGATGTCAAAAATAAGAAATATAAAATGATGATCGAGATTGACTTTACGGAATACAATCCACTACAGTTCGCTTATTCATTACTTGATCAGTGGATCAAGGCAACGATCCATCAGAAGACGATCTTCCCTGAAGAAGCTGCTAGCATGGTTTATGAAAAGATGTTACAGATGACCAAGGAAGAAGGACATGACTGTCCTTTCGTCGTTAGTATTTCCACCGTTAAAAATCGTGAAAACTTCAATGTGTCTGTTACATTAGAACACAAAAAAGGAACAAACTATTAGAAAAAAGCGTGAGCAAATTTGC
>ONFH01000313.1 GCA_900317015.1 uncultured Erysipelotrichaceae bacterium
AAAAAAGAATCTCTAAGCAAGAGATCCTTCAAATTCACGTTCAATTTTCTTCATAACATACAGAGCCATCGGGAAGACATATAATGAAGCTAAACACCAGGCCGCCTGATCCGCACAGCAGATCGCATTGAAGCCGTAGATTGGTGTAAAGACGAATGAGACAAATGTTCTTGCAATCATTTCCATCACGCCTGAGAAGATGGCCAGTCCGGTACGTCCTAGCCCTTGTAATGTCATTCGAGCAACATTCAAGATCCCTAAGACCCAGAACATCACGCCTAACCAGGCTTGATATTGTGCCGAAGCATTGATGACCGCTGTTTCTTTTGATGAAACGAATAATAGTGATAAGTAACGCCCACCAAAGAACATGATCGTTCCCATCACAATACCGTAGCCCATGCCCACAAAAATACTTTGCGTAAAGCCTTTTTTAATACGATCGATCTTACGAGCACCTAAGTTCTGTCCCACGAATGTTGAAACCGCAGCTGATAGGGCATCAAATGGACATAAGGCAAACTGTTTGATCTTATAGCCAGCAGTAAAGCCGGAAACATATACACTGCCCAAAGAATTATTGGCGGACTGCATGATCATCGAGCCAATCGCCGTTATTGAAAACTGCAGTCCCATTGGTAATCCCATGACCATCAGCTTGCCAAAATAGTCTTTCGATAATTTCTTTTCTTCTTTTGCAATATGCATGATCTCCATCTTGCGATGTATATAAAAAGCACATAAGAACCCTGATACACCTTGCGAGGCAATGGTTGCTAAAGCAGCACCACGTACGCCCATCTTTAAGACTAAAATGCAAAACAGATCCAGAAAGATGTTCATAAAGACCGAGACTGACAAATAGATGAATGGTGTCTTCGAATCTCCTAAGGCTCTTAGCATCGAAGAGGTCAGATTATATAAAATCGTAAATGGAATGCCTAAGAAAATAATAAAGATATAATCCTTAGAGAGCTGATAGATATCGCTTGGTACCGAAAGCAAATGTAAGATCTGTGATGTTAATAGACACGTTAACAAGGTCACGACGACCGATAAGATCGCCCCGACGATATAGCTGTGATAAAGATAACGTCTCATTCTCACGTAATCTTTCGCCCCAAAGCATTGTGCGACTGGAATGGCAAAGCCGGTACAGCCGCCGATACAGAAACCTAGAACAAGAAACTGGACGCTCGAGGTGGAACCGACGCCCGCTAAGGCCTTAGAACCTAACGTCTGACCAACGATCGCACTATCCGCAATATTATAAGTCTGTTGAAAGATATTCCCCAAGAGCAGTGGCAACATAAAGGTCAAGATCAGACTCATGACCGGCCCGCTCGTCATATCTTTCACTTTTGATTTTTGAATATCCATATTGAAATCCCCTTTTTCGTACCCCTCTATCTTACTCACAGGCGAGCATAAGTAAAGGCACAAACAAAAAAGGAAGCACAATGCTTCCTTCGATTGGTCAACTGACGATGCTATTATTCTACGTCTTCAGCGACTTTCTGTTCTACAACGACTTTCTTGATTGATTCGATTGCATCTTTTTCGTCGTCGCCTTCAGCCTGAATTTCAACAGTAGCTTTAGTAGGTACGCCTAATGACATAACGCCCATGATTGATTTTAAGTTTACTTCTTTTCCGTTATATAATAACTTAACGTTAGAAGCAAATTTGCTTGCCTGGTTAACTAAGATTGTTGCTGGTCTAGCATGTAATCCAACAGGATCAATAACTGTAAAACTAAATTTTTCCATTGAAATAATTCCTCCTTGAATATGGTTTTATTATATCACATTTTTTATTGCTTACAACTATTTTTTAAACGCTTTCAAAAGTGTTTAATTTGTTCATTTTTTAACAAATAATTTATTACTGATAATATCTTTATAATTCCATGTTAAGCAATTAACGAGGTATAAATTTTCAGTTTCATGCACCCCATGAAATCCCCTTTTCATACGTTTTATAAATAAAGGAAACCGAGGATATTCCACCCATCAAGTCGCTTCTTAAAAAGCATCCACTCACGAGGATTCTCTACAAAATATAAGGGACATAACTTCCCAGTGACATCATAATGTCTGATCACATCATCGCTTGTTAAATGATAATGATCCATCAAAGCTTTCACTAAAGCAATGAGTGTACGATAAGTCGCTCTTGTGAATCTCCCATCACTTTCATTGTAGCAGCATTCAATACTGATCGTATCTTTATTTCTTGCATTAGACGCATAAGCAATCTCATTTAAAGGAATAATCTGTAAGATCGTTCCATCCTGATCAATAATAAAATGACTTGAAGCTGATGTTTGATGTGTCAGTCTTAAATTTTCGAAATAACTGCGGTTATTAAGAGCACGACTTCCTCTATTGGCGGTGTAATGAATCACAATGCCATTCACTTTCTTCAGTTGAATTCCTGGACGCGAATAGCGATTAACCGTTAGGTAGTCCTGTTGACAGTGATAGTGATTTAAGATCATCGCCCCATTCTCGACATGATAAAGAAACTGACACTCTTTAAAATAAGTCAGAAAAGATCCCAGCAAGAGGATACAGAGGATCATTAATAAGTAACGTTTATGAAATATTTTTCTTCTTTGACCTCTTGTAGAAAGACTGTTTGATTTGGCATGTTTCATGATTTTCCCCTCCTACGCCTTTAGTGTAGAAGGCGATCATTAAATAATAGCGTTGAGCTTTCTTAAATAATTCTAAACTCTAGTTTGTAGTACTACCTCAATAATCGCGTCCTCAATGTAGTTCTACTTATCCCTACATTTGTTGTAGTTCTACTTCTAC
>ONFH01000067.1 GCA_900317015.1 uncultured Erysipelotrichaceae bacterium
CTGTCTAGATCTCAAATATTATTTACGAATGACCTGAATCGCTAAAGCACCAGGACCACCATGTGTCATGAAGACTGGTGATAATTCAATAATTTCTACATCAACGCCTGGGAAGCCTTCTTCAAACTGAGCTTTGGCACGCTCGGCGATATCTAAAACACCTGCATGAGTCAAATAAATCTTATAGTTTTCATCAAGGCCACGTTCTTTGAAGTATTTGATCACCGCTTTAAAAGCACCTTTTTCGGTCTTCTTAATGGCAAACTTTTCGAGTGAACGACCATCATCGCTCTGTTCAATAACAGGCACGATCTTTAACATGCCACCAAGCTTAGCGGCCATTGGTGACAAACGTCCACCTTTCTGTAAGAATTTAAAATCATGAGGGATCAGGAATGATTTTACATCGGCAATATGTTTATGGATCTCATTGACGATCTCCTGTGTTGACTTCCCTTCATCACGCAGTTTGCAGGCTAAATCCACAAGATAACGATGAGGACCACATAGTGTCATCGTATTGATCACATGAATACGTTCAGGATGATCCATACTATTTTTCGCAGCGGATGTTGTCGAATACGTTCCAGAAAGACCATCAGCCATATTTAATACGATAATATCTTCATCAGGATATTTTTCAAAGATCTCCATCGTCTGTCCTAATGAAGGCTGTGAAGAAGATGGCATGTTATTACTATTCTTGATCTTTTCTAAAAATTCATCGGGAGTGATGTCGATATACTCCTTATAAGTTTCTCCATCAATTGTGACAGTCAGAGGTAAAACATCAATATTTAACTGTTCAGCCTCTTCCTTCGTATACATTGCACTTGAATCTGTCATAATTCTCATGATTTGAATCCTCCTCTTTATGATATATAAACTATCAGCTTTAGATGTGTATGTCAATTAATTTAGTATTTAATACTAGATAGTTTGACATTTAAGGTTTTTTCAATTAATCTATATTATGGTGATATTATGAATGAAGCAATAAAAAACGTACATATAATCCGCTGGAATGAGATTCCTGACTTTCCTCTTTATATGGATCAGGTCATGTCTTTGATTGAACAAAGCCTGTCCTTCCTTATTTTAGATGAGAAAGATAAGGTCATTACCAGTACGATGATCAATAATTATGTGAAAAGTAAAATCGTCAGTGCGCCTGTGAAAAAGAAATACACAAGAGAACATGTTGCTTACTTTATTGTAATATGTCTACTCAAAAAGGTCTATTCTTTACAGGAAATCTCAAAATTAATTAAGGTCCAGTTCGATACTGCACCAATCGATGCCGCTTATGATGGCTTTTGTGATACTTTCGAGGATGCATTAAAGGGCGTCAGCGAGAACCATGTCGAGTATACGGTCGATCAAAAGACACAGGATCTCTTTGTCAAAACGATCATGTCCGTTGTTTATACGATCTATGTTCAGCGTATGATCCATGACGAAATGACGGTCATGGATGCCATCAAGGACATGGAAAAGCAACAGAAAAAAGAAAAGAAGAGAAAATAACGACTCAGCAGCTGCTGGGTCGTTTTCATATCTAATGGCTAAATTTATCGATCACAAGAATATCATCTTTGACATCTTCAAAACGCTGTTTGTCAAACAGCTTAGCTTCGAGCATTTTCGCTTTGACCTCTTCTAAAGACTTGCCATGAAAGGTCTTCTCATCTTCCATCGTTAAGCGCTTCTTTTTAAAGTTGATATTCTTCTTTGGACACTTCATCACCGTTAAAGAGCAGTTCTTCTTTACCTTCTGGAAGTAAAAGATATACACATACCCATGATATTGGATCGTCCAGTTGATGTCCTTTGTTTCTAAAAAATCAAGATAGTCTTTTTGATTCATAACGTCCCCTCATCTCATTTCATTATAAACTCTGCCCGTAAAAAAAACAGCAAGTTTTTTCTTTTAAACTTGCTGCTTAGGTCATTTAGTTATTAATACGCTGGTGGTAAACGAATGGTGAGTTTTCTAATGTTTCAAACTTATAGCCATGTTTCTTATAATATTCAATGATCTTTGGTAAAGCCTTGACCGTCGTCTTCTTCGCACCTGTATCATGCATTAACAGACATAAATGCTTAGAATATGTCGAAGTTCCGTTGGCAATCAATTTAGCAACTGGCACGTTATTACCAGAAGCATCGGTTGAATCGATGTTCCAATCGACATAGACATAGCCACGTTTTTCGACTTCCTTACAAAGCTTCTTCATAATACCTGTCGCGTAATGACGTGAAACAGTATTGGAAGACCCACCTGGGAAACGAAGATCCTGTGAATACTTACCAGTATATTTCTTAATGACTTCTTCGATCTTATTTAAATCATCGAAATAAGCTTTTTCACTACGATAGATATTGAAGTTATGTGTATAGGAATGGGCCGCAATATAACATCCCTGCTTGTGAGCAGCCGTAATGTACTTGAAGTATTCTGGCCACTGTCCAGTGACGAAGAATGTTCCTGTGGCATTATACTTCTTTAAGATTTTTAAAATCTTTGGTGTGTTATAAGATGGTCCATCATCGAATGTTAAATAGATGATCTTTTGTTTAGCAATCTTAGCAAAATCTGAAACCTGAACTTTTGTCGTCTTCGTTGCCGTATTGCCGGAAGCATCCTTAGCTGTATAAGTGATCTTATACGTGCCTTCCTTTTTCATGTTCAACTTCTTTGTATTGACTTTAAGAGTTGTCTTCCCATTAGCATTATCTTCAATGGAAACACCTTTCTTAAAATCATTCTTGGAGTTGACATCGACATGCCATTTCTTGACACCTTTGATGACAGGCTTTGTCGTATCGACCACTTTGACTGTGGCATCATAATCTTTCCCTTTTACATTTAAGGTAATCGTATGATTTCCAACTGTACGTGCCTGTTGATCAGTCAGACCCTTTTTCACAGTGACTTTATACTTTGACGTATCAATAAAATCTTTTATATCCAGTTTACTGCCTGCTTCTACTTCTACATTCTGTTTGAGTGGATTAGAAAAGAAATTAGAGTAGATCACATAAGCTGTCCCAATAATCAACGCAATGACCACGATCGTGACAATAATATTACGGATTTTATTGTCTTTTTGATATCTAAATGTCTCTCTTGACTCCATAGTATCACTCCCATGCGTGATTCTATCATTTTGAGATGTGAAAAACAATGTATAATTTAAAAAACATACAGAGTCCTCGCATGAAAAAAGATGGAAGAGATTTCCATCTTATTTTCGCATTATTTTCCTGTGTAACCAACAACGGCACCTTTGAAACGACCCTTGATCCACTTCTGTGTACTTGATGATTTTAAGACCTTCACAAGAGCCTTGATTTTCTTCTTATTCTCGTTACCTTTCTTGACCGCAATGATATTCGCATAAGTGCTCGCAGCTGTTGAATCAGACTTTTCTAATGCTAAAGCATCAGAGATCTTATATTTTGCATCTAAGGCATAGTTCCCATTTAAGACAACATAAGCAACTTCTTTATTCACACGTGAGACCTGAGCAGCTTCTAATTCTTTGAATTCGATCTTATATGGATTACTTGTAATATCCTTCGTCGTTGCGTTGATTCCAGCATCCTTCTTTA
>ONFH01000010.1 GCA_900317015.1 uncultured Erysipelotrichaceae bacterium
ATTGAAAAGCGGAATTTACTTTGAAAATTAACGCGGCTGAAATTTCTTGAAAAAAGGCTTTACAAGCCCGGCGCGAAATGGTAATATAAACGAGCACTAGATAGGGGCTTGGTCCAATGGTAGAACATCGGTCTCCAAAACCGTTGATGCGGGTTCGATTCCTGCAGCCCCTGCCATTTGATATGATAAGAGAAAAAGTTATACAGCTTTTTCTCTTTTTTTATTCCCAATCTCTGCCATGAACAAGTGTCTTATTTCCTGGCATCTAAACGAACTTTCTAAAAAATGTTTGAGATTATGATTATGTTTTCTTAACGCAAAACTTTTTGAAGCAAAAAGCGACTGATCAGGATGTACAAATCGTTGTAAAAAGTATTGGTGGTTACTTTTTTAAAAGCCATAAACCAATACTTTTTCATTTTCTCATCCATTATAGCGATAAATTCTGACTTTAGAAAAATGGTTAGACTAGGTGAAATAAAGTGCTAAAATTGATTCTCTTTTCTCGATGATCGTCCTAGTAATGTATTGTCTAGAATATCATAATGTGCTACAATTTTCGTAAATAAAGAGAATTCAATAGTTTGGAGGAGACTCGTTATGAAAAGAATCAAAACACTTGAAACTAAAGATCTTTGCGCAAGTGCAAAAACTGGTGGATGCGGCGAATGCCAGACTTCATGCCAGAGTGCTTGTAAAACAAGCTGCGGTGTTGCTAACCAGCAGTGTGAAAAGACAAAGTAATCCTTGTCTTTAGGCAAATATCTCATACCGCCGTTCAGGCGGTTCTTTTATTGTCCTTGCAATGATTTCAAAAAATTAAAAAATGGAGCGAATGATAAATGGTACATCAATATAAATTGAATAATTATAACATTGTTCTTGATACATGTTCAGGTTCGGTACATTCTGTTGATGATGTTGCTTATGACATTATTGCAATGTATCCTGATCACACCGAAGAAGAAATTGTGAATGCAATGATGGAGAAATATGGTGACAGACCAGATGTAACTCCTGAAGATATTCGCCTTTGTATTGAAGATGTTACATCTTTAAAGAATAATCACAAATTATTTACACCTGATACCTATGAACCGCTTGCCGGAGAATTCAAGAAAAGAAATGTCGGTGTCATTAAAGCATTATGTCTGCACGTTTCCCATACCTGTAACTTAAACTGTTCCTACTGCTTTGCCAGTCAAGGGAAATACCACGGTGACAGAGCCTTAATGAGCTTTGAAGTCGGTAAACAGGCGATTGATTTCTTGATTGCAAATTCAGGCACACGTCGTAACTTGGAAGTTGACTTCTTTGGCGGCGAACCACTTTTAAACTGGGATGTATGTAAACAGATCGTTGCCTATGCCCGTTCAAAAGAAAAAGAAACAGGTAAACATTTCCGTTTCACTGTCACCACAAATGGTATGCTCATCGATGATGACATGATTGATTTTTGCAACAAGGAAATCAGCAATGTCGTTCTTTCATTAGATGGACGCAAGGAAGTTCATGATCGCACACGTGTTGACTACCAGGGAAACGGCAGCTATGACCGGATCGTTCCTAAGTTCCAGAAACTCGTTAAAGCACGTGGTGGAAAGAATTACTACATGCGTGGAACCTTCACACATGCCAATACAGATTTCACAAATGATATCTTCCATATGGCTGATCTTGGCTTCACAGAATTATCAATGGAACCGGTCGTTTCTAAACCTGATGATCCACTTGCTTTAACAGCTGAAGATCTACCAGTCATCAAAGAACAATACGAAATACTCGCAAAGGAAATGTTAAAACGTGACCGTGAGGGTAAAGGTTTTACATTCTATCATTATATGATCGACCTAAAATCAGGGCCTTGTATCTATAAGAGAATTTCAGGCTGTGGTTCAGGAACAGAATATATGGCAGTGACACCTTGGGGCGACTTATATCCTTGTCACCAGTTCGTCGGAGAAGAGAAATTTAAATTAGGTGATATCTATCACGGTGTGACTAATCATGAAGTTCAAGAAGATTTCCGCTGCTGCAATGCTTATGCAAGACCTGACTGTCAGGATTGCTGGGCAAAGCTTTATTGTTCAGGTGGCTGTGCGGCGAATGCCTATCATGCAACTGGCAGCGTGAAAGGCATCTATGAATATGGCTGTGAATTATTCCGTAAGAGAATGGAATGTGCCATCATGCTACAGGTTGCTGAAGACTTAGAAGGAATCGATGGAGCCGTACGACACGGTTATACATCTGCTAACTTCTCCGTAGGCGAAGGAAACCTGGCTAATGATGACTGCAGTGATTGCTCATCTGATGATTGCACGTCAGTGAAGTAAAATATCCAAACAGACTACCAAAAGACTTTTCTTTTGGTAGTTTTCAATTATGATAAAAAACGAAAGGAGGATGACCATGAAACCAATCCATACAACATGGACCCCAGTTGCGGACTTTATCGAAGACTATATTCAAAGCAATCCTGTCCGTGCCCATATGCCCGGTCATAAAGGGGTCGCTTTTGCAAATAAACTAGCTCCCATCTATGCTCACGACCTTACAGAGATCACAGGTGCTGATTCGCTCTACGAAGCAGACGGTATTCTTCTTAAAAGTGAAGAGATTGCATCTTCGCTATTTCATTCCTATCACACCTATTATTCAGCAGGAGGCTCTTCACAGTGTATCAAAACGATGTGTGCCTTAGCTTGCGCTTATCATTACCAAAATAGTGCAGAACTCCCAACGATCCTTGCTGGACGTAATGCGCACAAGACATTCATCCATGCTTCAGAGCTTTTAAGATTTAAGATCAGATGGCTAGAAAGCATTGATGATGATTCATTATGTGAATGCAAGATCACACCGGCTTCGCTTGAAAAAACACTCTCTTCTTTAGATCCACTCCCATGTGCTCTTTATCTGACAAGTCCAGACTATCTCGGAAATATCCTTGATATCAAAGCGCTCGCTGCCATATGTCATAAATATCATATGCTTTTACTTGTCGATAATGCGCATGGTGCTTATCTTAAATTCATGGATGCCCCATGGATCCACCCCATCGAGGCTGGCGCTGATCTTGTTTGCGATTCTGCCCATAAAACATTGCCTGCGCTCACCGGGGCTGCTTATCTTCACATGAGTCGACATGCGCCTCAAGCCCTTCTCAAGCTCTCATCAGCGGTTAGGGATTACAATGTCATGTTTGGTTCGACAAGCCCTTCTTATCTCATCTTGGAGTCAATGGATCGTGTAAGCAAATGGCTGATCGACTATCCTGATGCTTATAAACAATGCGCTGTGAAAGTAAGTCAGCTAAAAGAAAAAATCAAGGCATTAGGTTTTCATTTAAGAGAAAGTGAACCATTAAAAATCACTCTGTCGCTCCCTCATCAAGGAAAATCCTTCATGAAAGATCTTACTGCCCATCACATTGAATGTGAATATGCTGATCCGGACTTTGTGGTGTTGATGTTGTCTCCCTTTAACAGTGATGAAGATCTCAGTCGCATAAAGCAGGCGTTTGCCTTATTATCCCACAATGAAAACTATCTTCAGAAGAAAACAGAATGTATGAGAACATCTCTTCCTGAAGTGAAGTATCAGCCTTATGAATTACTTTTTGCTTCAGAAGAAGAAATAGCTGTTGACGAAAAATGCCTTGGCCGTATTTGTGTCAGATGTCATATCGGCTGTCCTCCTGCCGTTTTGCCAATTGTTCCTGGTGAAGTCATCAATGCCCAAACGATTAAAGTTTTAAAGAAATATGAGATCAAAACGATTCATGTACTCAAAAATCCTGGTGCTAATAAGTAATCGAGTCTCCATAAAAAAACGCTGCGATCAGCATGAAGGTCAAACCATCATCAAAGACGAACTTGTATATCTTTCTAACGTCACTCCTCCTGTAGCTTGCGAAATGATCACCTCTTTTCGCATCATACAGAATGCAATATATGTTCTCCCCTTAACCATGTCGTTGTATTCATTAAAAAAGGGCTCCTTTCTACGGGAGTCCTTCGCCTTCATATGTGAATCATTTTTTCGCAAAAAAAGAGGACTCCCGGGAACCACTCCGATTGTCCTCATTCAGCGTTATGTAACAGGAACCAGCCATCACATAACTAAGAGCGTAATGTTGAGAGGGTCTCTCAACGCTTGTATTATAACATATTTTCATGCTTTAACAAATATTTGTAACTTGTAAAACGTAATTAAAGTGGAATTTGTGACTTTCATTTTCTTTTTACGTATCATTTTCCACATTTGCTCATTAATTTCCTACATTTTCATGTTCTTTTCGTCGATAATTCGTGAATTTATGATTTCTCGTATGTAAAAAGCGGTGCTCGTAAGCATCGCTTATTTTTTAGTTCATAGCTTCTAAGAGTTTCTTAGCACTGACTAATTTCACAACGACCGCAAAAATTGCAGCAGCCTGTTTGATCTCATCAAGTGGTGGAAGCGTTGGTGCAATACGGATATTGGAATCATGAGGATCCGCATGGTATGGATAAGTTGCTCCGGCACCCGTCATGACAACGCCAGCTTCTTTCATCTTATGAACGATCGTCTTAGCTGTTCCATCAAGACCAGTGAATGAAATAAAGTAACCACCTTTAGGTTTTGTCCATTCACCAACACCAAGACCGCCTAACTGTTCATCTAAGATGGATTCAACAGCTTCAAACTTAGGACGAATAATTTCGGCATGTTTTTTCATATGTTCTTTCATATGGGCGAAATCACCAAAGAAACGAACATGTCTTAACTGATTCAGTTTATCATGACCGATCGTCTGATGTTTCATCTGATTTAAGATATCTGCTTTATTTGCAGGAGAAGTGGCTAAAGCACTTAAGCCAGCGCCTGGGAATGTAATTTTAGATGTAGAGGCAAACTTATAGACCATATCTGGATGACCAGCCTTCTTACATTCTTCTAAAATATCAGGAATCGTGATCTCATCATAAAGATGATGGATACAATAAGCATTATCCCAATAGATTCTAAAATCTTTCGCAGCTGGTTTTAAATGAGCGAAACGAGAGATGACTTCATCACTGTAAACAACACCGCCTGGATTAGAATACTTAGGCACACACCAGATCCCCTTAACGGCAGGATCGCCAACAAATTTTTCAACGGCATCCATATCTGGTCCATCTTCATTCATTGGAATATTGATCATTTCAATACCAAAGAATTCTGTGATACCAAAGTGACGATCATAACCTGGAACTGGGCATAGCCATTTCACTTTTTCAAGGTCTTTCCATGGTGTATTACCCATTACACCAAAAACATAAGAACGACTGATCTGATCATACATGATATTTAAAGATGAGTTTCCATAGATGATGACATCTTCTGGTTTCGAATCCATCATATCACCCATTAACTTACGAGCTTCATAAAGACCATCTAAGCAGCCATAGTTACGAGCGTCTGTGCCGTCTTCCGCAATTAAATCAGAAGTCGAGTTGACTGTATCAAGCATTGGACGAGATAAATCAAGCTGTTCACTGCCTGGTTTCCCACGAGCCATATTTAATGAAAGGTGCATATCGACATAAGACTGATATTCATTCTCTAAATCGCCGACTAAACCTTCTAGTTCTTCTTTTGACATTTCTTTATAAGGTTTCATTTTATTTCTCCTTTACAAGTTGTTATTAGTAATATAGCACATATTGCCCATAATTTTTAGGGGTTTCCGTTATTTTTTAAGATCTCTGCGACGAACGATGATCGATGCGATCAACATGCAGGCGATCGTATAAAGCAATCCTAACAGGCCACATAAGAGTCCCTGATAAACATTGACCTCACTGCCAATGGAATAGAAGGATGACATCAGCGTGAAGCTGGTGATATCGATGCCAGTGAGATTCAATAACAGGATCTCTAAAATTGGCAGACAGGCGATCACGACACCGATGATGTCACATAAGAGCTCATCCTTAAAGATCGTTGAGATCAACGTGAACGTTCCACATAAGAATAAATATGTTAACAAAGTGACAAGAGCCATAAAGCCAATGTAATGGATCTCATCCACACTGACCGTTACGTTGGGAATCACAAAACATCCAACGATGCCGGCAGCGGAGGTGATCAGTTCAAAAAAGAACATATGAATAAATAATGCATAGAACTTTGATAAGATGACCTTCGCCTTGTCTTTTAAGACGGGAACTAATGATAAGTCGCCCTTCTGATGAATAAAGGCAGAACTTAAGAAACCAAGTAAAGCAGCCATGGCCACAAAGCCGTAGCCATTATACATATGTGCTAACATCTGTGAGAGACTCTTCTCCGGTGTTGATGAGAACACATAGTTGTAATATTGATCTCCGCAGATGACAAGCATCAGAAGCGTTGTCAGATAAAACCCTTTAGTCTTGTGCAGGCGCTTGAGCTGAATTCTGATCATTGCTTTCACCACCTTTTGTAAACATGATACGGGTCACGCTTACCTGTTTTTCTCTTAACATCTTGACGATCTTTGCCGCTGTGTCATCATCCTGGACATCTAAAGCGACACCTTCATCATGAGAAATTGGATGATATTTTGTTAAAAAAGGCATGGCATCCCCTTCATCGCATTTGACGATGAGCATGCGCTTTTCTTCAGGATGCTTGACCATGCGTCCATCCTTTAAAACAAGTGAGGAATAAGACAGACCACTTAAATCATTCATATCCTTGACACTGATCACAAAAGCGACGCCATGGGCGCAGCACTCCTTGATCAACGCTTTGACATTTTCCTGCTGGCTATGATCAAGATAAGCAAATGGATCATCAAGAACGATCACGTTTGGATAGCCGATAAAGCTGGCTGCTAAAGCAATCAAGGCTTTATGACCATCAGATAATTCATGAAAACGATAGCGATAGAAACGAGAAAAATGTAAAAATGCATCGATCTCTGCTAAATGCTCCTTATATTTTTTGACTTTTAAAAGGACACATTTCTGCCATAAGAACTGCTTGACCTTCATATTTTCATCAAGATCATGAATGCCCAAATAAGAGCCAACGATATGATGATTGAACACCTGATCTGCTTCATCATTGATGGTGATCTCACCAAAAGTCAGATTCGCCATATTCGATAAGATCTTCATTAACGTCGTCTTGCCAGAAGCATTATCGCCACAGACGCCGCAGATCTCCCCTGGCTTTAAAGCGAAGGATACATCTTCGACAAGCATTTTTGAATGCTTTTGTTTATATAATTGATCGACATTGATCATTTCTTCTGCCATGATGTTTCCCCCTCTCTACAGCTGACGATTACGCGTCGTTAAGAAGCGTATTAACAAAATAATAAATACAAGAATGATTGATGTAAGTCCCACCAGCAACATTGAAGCAGACGTCAGATCATGGCTGGCATCAAAAAGATTTGAATAATAATAGAAGCATGCGCCATAGCAGGCTAATGTCAGATATAACTGATAGATCAGCGTATGGGCCATTCTCACGATCAGCGATGTGACCACAATGATGAACATCTCTAAAAACGTAATATAAAAATAGGACAAGGCCACTTTCTGAAAGCTGCCAAAGCTGACATGGGCAAATAAGTAAGGCCCTAAGGCGGCGATCAAGACATACAATAAAAGTTCACTGATCACCACTAACAGACATAAACTGATGATCTTGGCAAGATCATAGTCATTTCGACGCTTCGTAATGGCTGCGATACCTTTTTCTTCTCGACGATCATGCAGGAACGATAAAGCACAAAGCATCAACCCGCCACAAAGCAGGCCATAGCTATGTCCTTTTAAATAAAAAGCTGTGATCGTTCCATGATCAAGTGAGGACATCGGAATCAGACAGGCCAATAAGCCAATGAGAACGTAGAGGAGACGAGGTGCACAGACTAGCTTTTTAAACGCATAACGATTAAGCTTGATCATCATTCTCACCTCCAAAATAAGCCATAAAATAATGACTGAACGTTTCTTTTTCATACATAAATTCGTAGACCTTGACCTGATCCCCAAGAATGCTTAAAGGATCTCCTTCACCTTCATAAGTGATCCAGTGATCATTGATCGTCACATTCGGAAATAACGCAACGACTTCATCCTCATTGTCCACTCTAAATGTGATCTTATTGGAAAGCTTACGACGCAGATCAGCACCAGAGATCTCATAAACGATATGACCCTGATTCAAAATACCAAAAACATCACCGACCATCGCCAGATCATCGCCGGTCGGACTCGTTAATAAAAAGCTTTGTCCACTCCCTTTCAAGGTCTGGATTGCTTTTATTACAACATCACGATAATGGGCATCTAACTTGATCATTGGTTCATCAAGAACGATCAGATCCGGATTGCCAGCCATCGCCATGGCAATGCCAAACATCGCTTTGAGGCCATCGGACACTTTAGCTGGCTTTAAATGAGCATAAGGCTCAAGTTCTAAAAGCGCTAAAAGCCCCACGACATGCTCCTTTGGTTTTGCCAGACCCATTAATTTCGCCTTGCGCATCATCGCATGATAAAGTCCATCTTGAAACGATAACGTATTCACGCCGACCTGATTATGATGACGATACGTATCACGACGGCCGTTGATCCAGACTTCACCACCTTGATAAGTCAGCTCATCCCCTAGGATCTTACATAACGTACTCTTCCCAGAACCGCTAGGACCAACAAGTCCATAGATCGTTCCCGGTTCGATCCGCAATGTGAGATGATCTAAGATCAGCCGACGTTTGAAACGAAAATGCATATCTTTTATTTCTAATACATAATTATTCATGTGATCCTCCTATTGAAAATTCACGTTGATCATACAGATCTCACTCTTTGCACCGATGCGCATATAAGGGCCAAAACAGCCGGCTCCGCTCGTCACGATGGAATGCATGTTGTCTTTTCTTAAGTAGCCATAGACATTCTCATACATCATAGAGACAATAATGTTGCCAGGAAAAAGCTGGCCATTATGCGTATGTCCAGAAAGATCGAGGTCCACGCCCGCTTTTGCTAAAGAAGAAAGCTCACGTGGTTCATGATCAATGACAATAATTGGCTTGTTTTGATCCATTTTGGCAGTGATCTCTCGAGGCGTCTTACGTTTAGAGATTCCTCTTCCAACACGCATGTAGTCAGCGCGGCCAAACAGATAAAAAGAATTGGCGATCTTAGTCCCCTGATCCCTTAATAAGTGGATCTTGGCCTGTTTTAAAAACGCATCCATACGGGGATCGCTGACTGGTTTCTTTTTGCTTTGAAACGTAAAGCCGCAAAAGATCTTTTCATCAATATCATGATTCCCATACACACCGTAGCAGCCATATTTGCTGGAAATGTTTTGGAAAGCTTTGATCATCAGATCCGGACGATCAAGAGCCCGATACTCGTTATCAAAAATATCTCCGGCAAAGACGACCAGATCAGGATGTCCAGCATTGATCGTATTCACTAAGTTTTCGACTTCTTTGACCCCATAGTTATACCCCAAATGAAGATCAGAGACTAAGCAGATTTTCAGATGATTAAAACGAGCGACCTGCTTCTTGATCGTGACTTTATAGCTTGTCGTCTGTAAATGATGGGCATTGAAGATCCCGTAGCTACAAGTTAAAGCAATGACGATCAAGGCGATCAGACCACTTCTTCTCACCACTTTCACGCTTTTTAAATGATCAACATCAGCTAAGTGCCGATGCAGCTTGATAAAGCGGATCACACCATAAACGATCATCACTAATAGTTCATATAAAGAAATGCCTAAAGCATAGTTCCCAAGACGACAGAAAAGACGTTCATAAGCACTGCCTCGTGCATAAAAGCCGATCCCCGGCATCGCAAAAAAGAGGCCATAAAGGAGTATGACGAAAAGAGTTGTTAAAACATGTCTAAAAAAAGGACAGACCTTGCGCAAATAGCTCACAAGCCATATTAATAATAGTATATGGAGCCCAATATAAATGGGCGATAAATAGAACGCAATCATATATCTCCTTTCTTGATTAGTTTAATCTTAATACACGTTAGAGGACAAAACAACCCAAAAAGAGCACCACCATGGTGCTCAATTAAGCAAGTAAAGAACAGAGTGTTTCAATCAGTTCTTTGACATCGATTGGTTTTCCAATATGGGCATTCATACCGGCTGATAAGCTTCTTTGAATATCTTCTTTATACGTGTTGGCCGATAAGGCAACGATGGGAATCTCCGTATTAAATGTACGAATCGTCTTGGCAGCGGTAAGACCATCCATGACCGGCATACGAATATCCATCAGGATCACATCATAACGATCGGGATTGGCCTTTAAAGCATTGACCCCTTCCTGTCCATTATTAGCAATATCACAATTGATGCCATATTTGTTTAAGATCGACTTAATGATGGCCGCATTGATCTGCACATCTTCACACAATAATGCATACTTATTTTTCAAAACAGAAACATTTGCGGATAAGCTGTTCTTCTTTTCATGATGTGAGGCTAATTCTTCTTCACTAGGAAGTTCTAGCGGAATGCTAATATGAAATGTCGTTCCTTTATTTAATTCCGATTCACAGGTGATGATCCCGCCAAACATCAAGACGGCATTCTTGACAATCGATAATCCCAGTCCAGTACTTGTCTCACTATGGGATAATATATTCATCTCCTGGGTGAATGGTTCATACATATGCTTCAAGAAATCCTTGCTCATGCCGACGCCTGTATCACTGATCGTAAAGTTTGCCATGATCGTCCCATCATCTTCGCTTTGATAATGTGTCGTCCATTTGATCGTTCCATGATCTGGTGTATACTTGACGGCATTGTTAATAATATTGATCAAGATCTGCGTCAGCCAGCGTTCATCGGTCTTAACGTAGTGACCTTGTGGCAGTTTCTCATTATCGATAATAAAATTTTGTCCCTTTTTATGAGCCGAAGGCTCGATCATTGTTTTGACCTGTTGATAAAGACGTTCAATATTCACGACTTCATCATTACGTCTCATCTTTCCTGAGTCAAATTTTTCCACATCCAAAATATCATTTAATAAAGAAAGTAAATATTTTGAGGCATCCTTGATTTGATGATAAACCACCCGGTCTTCATCACTCTTGGTATTTTCAATGGCCTGATCACTTAAGCCAATGATCGTCGTCAATGGCGTACGCATATCATGAGACATACGAGCCATAAAATCAGATTTAGCCGCATTCGCCTTTTCTTCATTCTTTAATGAATTTAACAGGGCATTATTTAATTTTGAGATCTCCTGCTGCTGATGATAGTCATCCGTCACATCATCAAATGTTCCAACTAAGCCAATGACCTTACCATCCATATAAAGTGGCGACTTGCTGGCCACAATATCTCTGACTTGTCCTCTGGCAATGCATGTTCCATGGACCTTGAACGTACTCTCACCATTATTAATGATCTTTAGTTCATCATCTTTAAAAGGTTCTGGATCAATATGCCAGCCAATATCTTCATCGGTCTTGCCTAAAATAACATCGAGGCTTGGGAAGCCATAGTAATCTAAGAATGCTTTATTCGCCCCAAGGAAGCGTCGATCCTGATCCTTCCAGAAAATACATGTCTGCGTCGTGGCTAAGATCTTATTTAAAAGCATGCTCAAATGATCGGATGTCTGAGTGGCGTTCATCAATGAGATCTGACGCTTCGTCACATCACTCATATGGGCAAAGATTAAGAAATGATCCTCACGAACTTCGATCTCCCCGTCAACATCGATATAGGTTTCCTCATGAAAATGTTCAGAGGCCATCTCGATGGTCGCCTTGAATGACTGATCAGGAGATGATAATGCTTCACCGATCACATTCTTTAATATCGCAATATCCTTTTGCGCAATATAATGCGCTGGATCTTCATTAAATTCCTCAATTTGTTCCTGAACACTTTGTTCATCAAAGTGAAACAGCTGGTCCGCCCCTTTTGATAGCAGTAATAAATGTGTATGATCCTCCTTGATTTCTACGACTGCGAGAGAGACGGGTAAATTGATCAGGACTTGTTTTTCGTCACTCTTAAAGTGGTAATATTCAGTCAAAGAAATCGCCTACCTTTCATTTCAAATTATACATGAGTTTTATTTAAAAAAGTAGTAAAACAGAATCGATCAATAGGATTCTTCTAGCAAAAAATGCGCCCAAGAGAGCGCATTTTAATTATGAATGTAGTTTGATAATGTGATATACAATTCATCCGGATCGATTGGTTTCGTAATATGAGCATCCATGCCCACTTCTTTTGTTTTCTTACGATCTTCATCGAAAGCATCCGCTGTCATCGCAATGATTGGAATGATCTCTGCTTCTGGATGTGTAGAATGACGAATCAGCTTCGTCGCTTCTAGACCATCCATGACCGGCATACGAATATCCATTAAGATTGCATCATAAGTATGAGGCATTGCATGTGTAAACATGGCTACGCCCTGTTTCCCATCACTAGCAAGATCCATCATCATTCCCTGGTTAGAGAGAATATTTCTGGTGATCTCGGCATTTAACATATTATTTTCAACCAAAAGAATATTCTTTCCCTTTAAGACCGTATAGTCAAAGTTGATATTCTCCTGATCATTCTTGCTTGTGTATTTCAGTGGTAATGTTACGACAAATTCTGTGCCCACACCTTCCTGAGAGTCACAAGTAATCGAACCGTGCACTAAGTGAATCAGCTGGTTGACGATCCCCATGCCCATGCCAGGTCCTTCAATGCTAATGTCGCTTGGATCATCACTTAAGATCTTCTTGACCTTATCCTGACTCATTCCGACACCATCATCTTTGACATGTAAGATGAGATCTAAACCATCATCATCTTTTTCTACGCCTTCGACGATTAATGAGACATGTCCATTATTTGGTGTGAACTTGCTGGCGTTGGCAAGCAGGTTCATCAAGATCTGCTGGACACGAACCTCATCGGCAAGAACATTACGGAACTTATCAACTTTACGATATTCCACATGGAATGTAATATTCTTTTCATCAAAACGTTCATGGCTCATTGAGACAGTCGTGTCGATCATCTCAACGATCGTATGAGGTTTTTCATTCAATTCAAACTTTTTCTCTTTGACATTACATAAGGCAAGCAGGTCATCAATCAATGTCATCATATACTTTCCTGATGTATTGATCTCTTTTAATGAATCCTGAATCTGTTTCGGATTATAGTGTTTCATCATCGATTCATCAGAATAGTTAATAATGGCATTCATAGGCGTACGCATATCACGTGATGCACGCGCTAAGATCGTCTGTCTTGCATGATCATCTTCGTTCAGCTTTCTCATCACTTTTGCATTTTCCGAAAGTGCATATATGACAATACCCGCCATCACGGCTAATAAGAGGATCTCAATTGTCAATATAAGAGTAGAGCTGATCGACATTGTCATTGCGACAATATAGACAACCACGGCAATACACAGCAGCACGATAATGACTGTGATACGCTTTTGCATGAGCTGCTTTTCGTCTCTCTTATTATCCATAAGCATCACCTACTTCTTCATGTTAATTCTTAAGCTCTCCAAAGTCCATGGAGTGAACAATATTCATAAACTTCCACAACTTCATCACCATCAGGTAGGATGAACTGTGCTTCAGGTACATCTCCCGGATTAAATTCCTTAAAGAACGTATTGTTATTTGTCACTAATGCAACAAACACAATGTAATGTTCTTCTGTCATAGGATGGATCACACTGCCCACCTGAACAGTGACTTTATTGCCTTCCACCTTAACAGCGGGAACGTGTTTCTCCTTGGCGGCATCAACAGTGTTAGCGACTAATTTTTCACCTTCTGCTAAGCTACCAGTCAAAGATGCAACAATACTGCCGTCATCTAAACGATAAAATTCCATAGAGCAGACCTCCCTTTTTCTAAATAGTCTTTCTTATCTATAAATGATACCATATTGAAACCGCTTTAACAATAATTTCACAAAAATAAAGGAAATATATTTATAAAAAAATGCCACTCTTTGTAC
>ONFH01000094.1 GCA_900317015.1 uncultured Erysipelotrichaceae bacterium
ATTATACCATATTTTACTCACCGTGTATTTTACATTTCATGGAAAGCGTCTTTTCTCCGTTTATTCCTAAATAATATCCTTTCTCATCATGTGAAATTATCCGCCTTTAGCAGTTAAAATATAGTCTTGCCAGAAAATCTAATATTTTTTAGCATTCTTGCTTGACGTCTGCTAATTACGAGAGTATAGTATGGGTGTACTAAGAAAGAGAGATATGAAAGAGGTGCAAATATATGAGATTCTATAACGGATTAGATGATATCTTTAATGATTATTTTGATGATACATTAACAGTGAATACAATGAGATGCGATATTTATGAAAATGAAAATCAGTATCTTTTATCAGTTGCTTTACCAGGATATAGTAAAGAAGATATTAAATTACATTTGAATGATGGCACATTAACAATTGATGCGAATCAGGCCAAGAAAACGGATGGCAGTCGTTTAATAAGACGTGAACGTGCACATGGTCATTTAACACGTAGCTTTTATGTAGGTGATGCTTTAAGAGAAACAGACATTAAAGCAGCCTTCGATAATGGCGAATTAAACATTGTCATTCCAAAGAATGTCGAACACAAAGAAGAAAAGAAATATATCGACATCTTATAAAAGTAACGGCTGAGATGCTGACGTGGCAAAGAAAATGAACGATGCTTAACATATGATATTTATACTTTAATCCCCCTAGTTTTACCTGGCGCATGCCAGGTTTTTTATTTTTTATGGAAACTTCGATATTCGAAAATAAAAATACATTAATATAAGAAATAGATTTTCATTTCAAACAAATCTTAAATTTTACATAAAAAGATGGATCATTGAAGATCCACCCTTAAATAAAACCATTTAAAAAGGCTCCGGTGAGCCTTGTATTAACCCTTCACACGTGAGTGCTTGATGATCGTATAAATAAAACCACCAATCACCACGAGGTCTGTTCCTAAAATTATCATATTCTGTACCATAAATAGCACCTGCCTTTCTTAAGATTTCCTAATTCCTTAGGATGAAAGATGTAAAAAGGTCCCAGTACATCTTTCTTGTAGTATATTATACGGATTTTCAATTTCATTGCAAGCAATTTGATCACGCAAAAAAGACTAGTCAGTTTATGCCTGACTAGCCTTAGCGTTACGATTTTTAAATGGTAAAGTGATCGTGATACGCGTTCCGACACCAAGTTTTGAATCCAGATCAATATGTCCGCCATTATAGGCCACGACATGTTTAACGATGGCTAAACCAAGTCCCGTACCACCTTTGGCACGAGAGCGTCCCTTATCAACACGATAGAAACGTTCAAAGACACGCTTCTGATCTTTCTTAGGAATCCCAATGCCGGTATCTTCAACTTCCATGATCATATCCGTATCATGTTTATAAACACGGACGAAGACCTTGCCGCCAGGCTTGTTATACTTGATGGCATTGCTGATCAAGTTACTTAACAAGTTGGCAATCTGCTGGTGATTTCCCACATAGGTCAGATTCTCCACTTCTTTTTCAATCGTAATATCTTCTTTCATTAATGTGCCGTCATAATTCTCCACCACATCATCAACTAAGGTACACATCTTCATTGGGACCATCTCAACAGCTAAGTCATCGTTATCAAGACGAGAAAGCATTAAGATATCGTTGATCAGGTTCGACATATTGCTTACCTGGGTAAGAATTTTTTCAAGCATTTGTTTCTGCTGCTTGTCATCAGTGATCATCCCCGTTAAGAGCAGTTCTGCATAACCACGGATTGAGGTGATCGGTGTCTTCAATTCATGAGAAACACTGGAGAAGAATTCTTCTCGCATCTTCTCATTCTTCTTAACAGCCGTGACATTGACAAAGAATAGTGCTGTCCCAAAGGGGAATTTGGACAAATAGCACTTATAATATTCATGATCGATCTTTAATTCAAGTTTTTCACGATCTTCATCAGAGTTAACAGCTTCAATCAGTTCAGGTATCTCAATATGATCATCTAAATGATCTTTTTCCTTAAGTTCACCTAGAATCTCAATGGCTGCCTGATTGACTGAAAGAATGTTATGTTTTTCATCGAGTAAGATGAAACCCTCTTTCATTTGGTCAATAATGTCGTCAATCTTCTTTTGTTCAAACTGTGTCTCCCTCATCGACTTACGTAAGCGGTGAGAAAGATCTTCTATCGTATCAGTAATATGATTAAACTCCTCATATGGATATTTGTGAAGTTCGAAACGAAAATCATCGCTCATATGGGCAAGTGAATCATCAATTTCCGTCAATGGACGATTGATACGCTTGCCTAAATATCTGGCAATGACCATAGAAATCAGAAAGGCGATCAGAATACTTACCGCTAAAGCGGGAACCAAAGTTGGTAAATATTCATAGATGCCATGATAAGCGACCGACAGTCGGACGACATACCCTTTCGTATAGTAGGCCGTATAGATCATCAGTTCATTGGTCGTGTCAGAACGTCTTGTCGACATGCCCGTATGATTCTTTGATGTCATCGCCTCATGGACTTCTGCTCTATTTAAGTGGTTTTCAGAAATATAACGACGGTACGTATCGAATACGACATTCCCTTTTTGATCAATAATGGAAAAACGTACCGGTTTACTATCAAGATCAATATCCTTGAGCTCATCGATCTGCGACTGCAGGTCTTTTTGGTAATCAAGCTTATAAGAGACGACTTTCGTAATATAAAGCATCTCTTTTTCATTTTTTCTTAATTCACTTTGCGAGATCAAAAGGAAACTTGATAACGAAGTGATGGCAAGTGACAATAATAGAACGATTACAAACGACTTGATAATCGCCTTAGTCATTCTTGCCCTCTACGAAACGATAACCGACGGAGCGGATCGTTTTAATATATTTCGTGCCGTCATCGCCTAATTTTGCACGAAGTGATCGAATATGCACATCCAGCGCTCTTGATTCCCCGACGAAATCATAGCCCCAGATATTATTCAATAATTCTTCACGTTCAACGACACGTTCTCTATTTTCCACCAGGTAAACGAGCAGCTGATACTCTTTATGCGTCAGCTCTAAGCGTTCACCTTTCAAGAGCACGATATGTTTAGCCTTATCGATGTTTAAAGTTGGTGTCTCAAGAACCTTAACGCTCTTCTTCGTACGTCGCAGTAATGAACGGACACGTGCTGATAATTCCAGAACACCAAATGGTTTGGTCATGTAGTCATCACAGCCGGAGTCAAGTCCTCTTACCTTATCAATTTCACGGTCCTTTGCCGATAAGACCATGATCGGCATAGAGGTATTCGTTTCACGAATCTTTTTAATTGCTGAAATGCCATCTAGTTCTGGCAGCATGATATCGAAAATGGCGAGATCAGGTGGATTCTCGTGGATCGCCACGATTGCGTCAATCGCATTATCGAATAAAGTGATTTCGTAACCGCTGGATTCCAACGCTAATTTGACGATCTCCTGAATGTTCTCGTCGTCTTCAATTACAAATACACGTTCATTCATTTGATATGTCACTTCCTCTTCTTCTATTGTAGCATATTATCTTAAGATAACTTTTTAAAACATCTTAGTTTTCTTTTAATTATGTTAAGATTTCGTTAAGAACTTTACAATACTTTTCTATTGCACGTCTTCAAGTGTACCATTCATCATGAATTCAAGCCATTCATAAATGTTGGTCGCATGATCGCCGGCACGTTCCAAATG